>CAJUJR010000045.1 GCA_910586605.1 uncultured Lachnospiraceae bacterium
GATATTTTTTATCTATTTACATTTCTCTACGATTGGCTGTGAATAGTAACTATACATATGTTTAAATAACCATCCATATACTGCCTACTGCTTATGATACTGCCTGAAATGTTCTACTGCTTTTTGGATTACTTCAATATATTCCGGCTCACGCAGCCTGTCATGCATCTGTAAGTACAAAAGTTCTGCGCCATCCACAAAACGCACTTCATCCACCTCGTCTTTCTGTAGCACACAGTCAGAGATAGCAAACTCCTTTTCCACAAAATAAACATCTGCAAAGCTTTTCCTCTTTTTTACCCTTCCAACAAAATGTATATTTGCATCAGAAATATCAATCCCGACCTCTTCAAGCGTTTCCCGCTTCGCCCCTTCAAGGCTTTCTTCCCCGCGCAAAACTGCGCCCCCTGTAATATCCCATTCCCCTGGATGGCTTTCTTTATTATTAGAACGTTTCTGTACCAAAAATCTGCCATCCGGCGTATGCAAGTATACATGGACACAAAGCAGGTAATCACCTGCATCCGGCACGCCACGTTCCATTGTTTTTCCGGTTCTTTGCCCATTTTCATCGTATACATCCCAAATTTCTGCCATCTCTTCCTCCGCTTATATATCTCTTCCAGCCCTGCCAAATTCCTTTTCCGCCTGCCTCCTGCTAAACTCACAGCCGCAATAATTCTGGCGGTAAAGGTTATGCTCCTTTGAAAGCGCAACTGATTTCGCATAGCCATCTTTCTTTTTAAAATCTGACATCAGCCAAGGGATTTGGTATTCCTTTGAAAGCTGCAGCCCAATCTCATTAAGCTTTTGTGCATTTTTATAAGGGCTGACAGAAAGCGTTGTCGTAAAAAAGCCAAACCCATTCTCTTTGGCATAAACAGCCGCCTCCCTTAAACGCATCTGATAACATGCAAAACACCGCTCCCCTCCTTCTGGAAGCTCTTCTAGGCCTTTTGCCATCTTATAAAAAGATTCTGGGTCATATTTCCCCTCTGCAAAGGAAACCTTATATTTAACCGGAAGTTCCAGAATCAGCCGCTGCTGCTCCTGTACCCGTTTTCCATATTCTTCTTTAGGGGCTATATTGGGATTATAGTAAAAGACTGTTATTTTAAAAAACTCCGCCAGATAACTGAGGCAATAACTGCTGCAAGGGGCGCAGCAGCTATGCATCAAAAGCCTTGGGACTTCGCCTTTTTCTGTAATCTGCCCTATTATTTTCTCTAATTCTAACTGATAATTTACTTTATTCACAAAAACCTCATTCCTGCTTTGGCCCTTTATCCGAGCGTGTTAAGAAAGAAATCTTTACATTGCCTGCCTGGGTTTCCAGCCGCCAATTCTCTAACCTCTATCAATAAAAGCTTTGAACAGATAAGTTTTGTCAATCACTTCCTGCGTAAGCCCCCACCGCTCCCACATCTCCTGCGGAACGACCCTAAAGAGAAAGCCAAACAAAATATAGAAAACTAGGAAAGCGCCAATAAAGCCTGCAAAAGCGCCGCCTGCCTTATTTACTATGCCAATCAGCGGAATCCATTCCACAACCTTTAGCACCTGTACAGCTTTCCCAAGTACTGCCGCGGCAATAATAAAAACTATGCCATATAATGGAATTATGCCAGTCATCTTTACAAAAACAGAGGCAATCATTGCAGAAGCTATAAGAACTGCAATATGCGCTACACACATAACGAGGCCGACATGCCATCCACGGATTACAATCAGCAAAAAAAGAATTGCCAAAACTATATCGATAATATTTCCATCCCTCAAATACATCACATCAGCACATCCGCCATATCATACAGGCCGGCGTCCTTCCCTTTTAAATATTTAGCCGCTACTACAGCGCCTTTTGCAAAGACCCCTCTAGAATAGGAAGCATGGGAGAAAGTAACTACCTCGTCATTGCCGGCAAAAATCACATCATGTTCCCCTACAATCGTCCCACCACGGACAGAAGATATCCCCAGTTCTTTTTTCTCCCGTTTCTGGCGCACCTGCGTACGGTCATAGATGTATTCATACTGGTTGTCCATCGCCTCATTGATAGAATCCGCCAATGCTAAGGCTGTTCCAGAAGGCGCATCTAGCTTCTGGTTATGGTGTTTTTCCACAATCTCAATGTCAAACCCTTCTAAAGCTAATTTGCAGGCCACTTCCTTAACAATCTTTAACAAAAGGTTCACGCCAAGCGACATATTTGCAGAACGCAGGACAGCCGTCTTTTCCCCTGCATCCAGAAGATACTTTGTCTGTTCTTCTGACAGCCCTGTAGAACATTCTACCAGGGCAACCTTCTTTTCAATTGCAAAATCCACTACCTTTTCCAGGTTATTCGCTGAAGAAAAGTCAACTATGACATCTGCTTCTTCCTTGACGCCTGAAAATTCCTGATAAACAGGATAACCATTTTCCCTGTTGTCCAAAATATCTATGCCTGCGACAATGGCAACATCCTCATCGCCTGCCACAATACCGTTAATCATCTGTCCCATACGCCCATTACAGCCCACCAAAATAATGTTTGTCATTGTTTTTCTTCCTTTCTTCCGTTGTACTACACTAAAATAAAATATATAAAAGACACGCTCTAGAACGTGTTTGAAAATTGCTTCACAGTCCTTGTCAGCAGCCACTATATTACACATAATTTCCTATAAAGTTAAAAAGCCGGCAGATTTCTCTACCGGCCAGCTTTTTTCCATGCCGGTGAAAGTTCTTATTATAAATTTAACCAATCACTTTCACACCTGCATCAATCATCGCCTGGCGAAGCACCTGCTTATGTGCTTCTTCCATCCTGGTAAGTGGCATACGCAGAGGCCCCGCCTGAAATCCCATCAACTCCATTGCTGCTTTTACCGGGATTGGGTTCACTTCGCTGAAAAGCGCTGTTATTAATGGGATATATTTTAACTGAAGATTGCGGCTTCCTTCCACATCCCCCTCTATCAGTTTTATTACCATATCATGTGTATCTTTTGGCGCAACATGCGATAATACAGAAATAACCCCTTTTCCGCCTAATGCAACAATCGGCACAATCTGGTCGTCATTCCCAGAATATACGTCAATCTCCCCTTGTGTCAAGGAAAGAAGTTCCGCCACTTGGGATAAGTCCCCAGAAGCTTCTTTTACGCCAATAATGTTCTCTACCTCTGCCACCATATCGGCAATCGTCTTTGGCTGGATATTTACCCCGGTACGCCCCGGGATATTGTATAATATAACAGGTATGTCAATTGCCTTGGCAATTTCTGTAAAATGCTTTTTTAACCCTGCCTGTGTCGCTTTATTGTAATAAGGAGATACTACCAGTACGCCGTCTGCACCAGCATTTTGCGCTTCTTTTGACAGATAAGCTGCTGTAGCCGTGCAATTGGAGCCCGTACCTGCGATTACGGGAACCCTTTTCTTTGTCATATCCACACATGCTTTAATGGTTTCAATGTGTTCCTCATGTGTCATGGTAGATGCTTCTCCAGTTGTGCCGCACACAATAATAGCATCTGTCCCATTTAAAATCTGGTCATTTACGATACGCTCCATCTCCTCATAATTAACAGAGCCATCCTCATGCATTGGTGTAATTAAAGCTACACCCGCACCTGTAAAAATAGACATTCCTATCTCCTCCTTGTATCTTTATATAATAGTATATGCATTTGTATCAGGCAAGCAAATCTTTTTCTAAATCAATTTTAGAAATAATATCCGCATACTCCGCAATTTCCGGAGGCAGCCCCCTTCCTGTCAGTACCAAGCGGCAATAATCCTCCCGCAGCCCAATCAAGTTAATAATATCTTCTATAGTAATAATCTCCAAATCCAGAAGCGCTAATACTTCATCCAGTACTAAAACATCACATTCACCTGTATCAATGACTTTCCGTGCAAAATTAAAACCATTCCTTATGTTCATCCGCTCTTCTTTCTGCCTGGAAGCAGAAAGCTCACTATAAGAACAGTCCCCCTTTTCAAAACGGAACAATTTAATATCCGGCTCCAGCCTCTCCAGGAAATTAAATTCCTCGCTTTCCTTCCCTTTTAAAAACTGGATAATAATAGCTGACTGCCCCAAACTCGCTGCACGGATGCACTGCCCCACTGCGGCTGATGTCTTTCCCTTGCCAGGGCCATAAAACACCTGAACAATCCTTCGATTCATATAACAACCTCCTGCTTTCTGACAAGCTAAAAAGCCAGAATAGCACTCTTTTATCATTTTCAAATGCACTTTAGCCATTTTATCATAACTTATATCAAAAAGCTATAACATTTTTATTTTCAAGCGCTATTCACATTCAAATTATTACTATTCACAGCCAAGCCTACAATGTACCGGTACGCCCCAGAGCGCATTCAAACACGCCCTGGTTCATTTTCATATAATTTCGCCACTAACAGCCCTATCAGGCCGCCGGAAACTGTTCCAAAGAGCACATCGGTCGGATAGTGGATTCCTACATACAATCTGGAAAGGGCAATCATCCCTGCCAAAATAAGCGCTGCAATCCCATAGCGTTTTGGGAGCATCTTTGCAATTACTGCAGCGGCAGCAAAAGAAGAGGCCGAATGCCCCGACGGGAACGATAAATCAACCGCTTTCCCAACTAAAAGCTGTAGCCCATCAATGACCTCATATGGCCTTGTCCGCGCCACCAGGTTTTTCAGTAACAAGTTATTAAATACAAATGAGCCAAGCAGCGCAATCCCCACAGCTATCCCAGCCCTTCTTGTCTTTTGGTACAGCGCTAACACAATCATCATTAAAATCCAGAAAAAACCAAAATCCCCTAGGTGTGTAATTGCTTCTATTACCGGGCTAAGCCCTGAGTGCCTGATATATTTTTGAATCCATAATAAAATATCTGCTTCCATTTGTTTCCTTTCTCGTCCCCTGTCAACTGTTCTTTTCAGGCATACAGCCCCTGGAAATCTTCTGTCATATAATCAGTATCCCCAAGCCCTAACGCCTGTTTTGCCAGGGCGTCCGCCATATCATTATAATGGTCGTTAGAATGCCCCTTTACCTTGACAAATTCTATGTCCAGCATACTACGTATAGATTTGTAATACGCTTGGTATGCCTTTGTCCCCTCTTTATTCGCCTTCCATGCACCATTGCACCATTTTGCAATCCCTTCATAATCATGGTAAATAACAAGGCGCTTTATCTGGTTTGCCACTGCAAAGCGCATTGCTGCCTCGGCCCCTTTAATTTCCCCTGCCACATTATGCATCTGCGCAAGTTCCCTGTCACAGAACCTGTGGCAAAACAATTTTTCCTGCCCTTGGTACAAAACCACCATCCCACAGGAAAAATCCCCAGAAAGCTTATCAAAACTTCCATCAACATAGGCTGTCATCGTCCCATCCCCTACAAGAGCCTCTGTACCTTGACTCACTGTAAAAACATCCTCCCCATCTTCGCCTGCTAAATACGCTTCTGCACCTTCCCTTGTTGTAAAAGATTTAAACTCTGCCCCAGAAAACCCTGTTGTCTGTCTCTGGCATTCTGCCCAGGTATCAAAAACCCCGGTTTTTCTTCCATTCCGTACTGCATATACTTTTTTTCCCATCTAAAGTCCCCTTGTACTATCTTTCCAGTTCTGACAACAGTTCCCTACGCCTGCTGCCAACCAATAGTTCTTTATTATATTTATGATAACGGCTGCACTCATATTCTGATAGAAAAACAGCGCCTTCTTGCGATAAGGTAAGTTCCGTTACAAAAAACACCATTTCTTCCCCTGCTGCAAAAGCTGTTTCCATAAAATCAAAGGCATTCTCTGTTGCTTTCCCTGCCTTTTCCTCTGCTTTAGAAAGCTTTTCCGCCTGCCTGCCAAAGCCTTCCTTTGCTTTCCCAAAGCTTTCTTCTGCACCCAATCCAGAAACCGGGCACGCTTCTTTTAGAAATCCTAAAAGGCTTCCATAAAGCTGTACTTCCCTCCTGGTATAAAGGCCTGCCGTTTTCTTTTGCCCAAATGCTTCTTCTTCCTGTTTTAACAACGACAGGTAACATTCCTTTGCATCTTTCGCCTGCCCTATCTGGCTCCGGTATTCTTTTAAATAAAGATACCAGGCATCTGTCAGCTCCTTTTCCCAGCAAAAAGCCGCCATTTCACGGAGCAGCCCATCCAGTAAAAGTCCGGTTACGCTGATTTTCTCATCAAAGCCAGCACGGGAAATCCTCTGGTAAACCTCCGTAGACACATCTCCCTGCAAAATCCCTTCAATACCATAATCATCCTGGTATTTCCGATACAAGTCAAGATATGCCGCCACATCTTCTGCCACATCTGCATGGCGCAAAAATTCATACACAATCTCCTGCGTCACCGGAAACTGCAAGCTTTCATAAGCTTTCAGCAAATCGCTGAAATCCTCCCAGCCCCTTGCTGTTACAAACTGCAGCCCGTCTACATCTGCTTCGGCCCGGTAAAAATTTTTCGGGCGAAGTTCCAGGTAACTAAGCAATGCAGAATGCACCTGTTCTTTCCTGGCATATTCTTTCCAAACATGGTAGTCTGCCTCAATATCCATCCGGCGTACACGGTCTAGCGTAACCATATCAAACTCCCTGACAGATTTATTATATTCCGGCGGATTGCCAGCTGCAATGATAATCCAGCCTTTCGGGACAGCCTGGCTTCCAAACGTCTTACATTGTAAAAACTGCAGCATTGTCGGCGCAAGCGTTTCTGATACGCAGTTGATTTCGTCAATAAACAAAATCCCTTCCGAAAGGCCTGTACTACGCATTTTATGATAAATACTTGCGATAATTTCACTCATGGTATATTCTGTCACCGCATATTCTTTCCCACCAAATTCCTCTTTTTCAATAAAAGGGAGACCAACGGCGCTCTGTCTGGTATGATGGGTAATTGTGTAAGCGACAAGTGCAATCTTGCACTCCCTTGCAACTTGTTCCATAATCTGCGTCTTCCCGATTCCCGGAGGACCCATCAAAAGAACCGGTCTCTGCCGGACTGCCGGAATCAGATAATCCCCTGTACTATCCTTTTCCAGATATGCTTTAACAGTATTTATTACCTCCTGTTTTGCCTCTTTAATATTCATTTTACAAAATCCTCCCGTTCTAACCTTATACGGATTGCCCAAGCAGGAACCTTCTCTTCCTCATAATCTTCCATAAAAAGAAAGGCTGTCTGAAATTCCGGCTTCTTTTCTGGATAAATGCCTTTTCCATCTGTAAAATATAAAAGCCCGCATAAATTCTTAAGTTCACCTTCTGCCAGCAGCCATTCCACATAAGAAAATGCTGGGCGGAAATCTGTCCCTCCGCCTCCCTGGATAGTAAAATCAGCAAAAAGGGCTTTGATTTCTTCCTGCCTTGTAATGACAATATCACTTTTTACCTCTTCATCACATTGAAGTATATGGAGTTTACACTGATGGAAAAAATTATCCTCCTGGCTCAAAATTTCAAAAGTCTCCTGTAAAAAGCCCTGTACCAATTCTCCGCTGGTTGAATAACTTGTATCTACCACTACTACAAAATCACGTATCTTTTTCACTTCCCTGCTTTCTAAAGGCTCTATCAAGGGCATATTCTGATACAGTTGCAATCCATAGGTATAAAAATTCAGGTCAAATTCCTCCAAATCACAATGCATTTCCTCATGCAAAACAGCAAATTTCCTTAAAAAATCCCGGTATGTCCGCCGTGCCTTCCGCGCTTTCATCTGAAAGGCAATCAGTTCTTCGCCCTCTTCTGATTCGCGCCCACGTCTCTGCTGTTCCATCTGTGTCTGCCTCGCAATCTTATCCCAGTTCTTTCTTGCCGCTTCTGCCTCTGTCCTTCCCTTTTCTTCTTTAGGCCAGAACGCATGGTCATCTGCAAAAAATTCCTGATGGAGTTCCTGTACCTTTTCCGGCTCTTTTTCCAATAAGAAACGGTACGCCTGTGCTGCTGAAACTCCCATGCCATCTTTTTCCAAAGCTTCATACGTTCTTTGGCGGAGCCAGCCAATAATGCGCCTGGTGCACTTTTTCTCCATATGGTCAATAATATATTCCACTACAATATCACAGGCAGTCCCCCATAAAAAACGTTCCCGATTCCCCCCAATCCAAAGATGGGAAAACATGCAGTGCAATACCGTATGGAGATACAGCCTGTCCAAATACGCTGCATTTTTTTTAAACAGACGAAGTAACTGTTCCTTAGAAAAATACAGGATAACACCATCTGTCGCAAATGTTATAATCCTGTTATCTGCTTTGGGCTCTAGTGCAGAAAGCGCAATCCCAAGGAAACGGAACTCTATATAAAGCTCATCATGCGTATACCGTAAGATTTTTAACGCCATCTCTTCTTCCCATTCTTCCTGCGTCTGTACAGCAGGGCTTCTTTCCATCTGCCTCTCCTTCCTATCTGAAAAATTAAAATTCATCAAAAGAATATTTTTCCTTTTTTTCGCCGGCACGCCATTTTTGCTGTATCTGCAAAAGCAAAGCCGCCCCCTCTGTCCAACCTCCAGAAGCGGCAAACTGCACTCCTCTTTTCATTTCTCTGTTTCCCAGATACCCTTTCTCCCCAAAAAACTGCAGCATTTTAAGATTCTGTTCCTTTACCAGGACTTCTATTACCTGTGCTGCATGTTCTCTTAGGTAATCTTCATATCTTTGTTTACTTTCCTCTGTTACGCCTACAGGATAAAAAAGGCGCAGCCCCGCCATATAACACAATGTCCGCACACTTTCCTCTGCCTGCGCCTGGACAAAAACAGCATCATACTGAGACAGGCCAACAACCCCCTCATGGAAGCACTGCCTGGCACGGAATCCCTCTCCTGTGATATTCAGTTCAAAAATATGCGCCGGGCCAATCTCATCATATGTCTCGCTATATTCCGGATAAAGCAGGGCTGCTTCCGTCTTGTGCCCTGTGATAAATTCTACCCGAGTTTCCAGTGAACGCTGCCCTAAAATCTGCTTTAACCCACTTGGCTCTGTAACACTTCCCAAAACAACAATTTCCCGAAGCCTCCTACAGTTCATAAAAGCGTCGCTTCCAATTTCAGACAGCCCATTCCCCACTGTCAGCCCTGTCAGCCTGCTGCACCGATAAAAACAGCAATTTCCAATTGCTTTAATACTTTTGGGCAGAGAAACCTTTTCCAGATATTCTCCACAAAGGCAGCGGATTTTTTTCTGCCTAAGAAGCTTTTGGAAAAGCCCTTTTGCCTCCTGTCCCATTAAGTTATCAGAACAAACCTCAAAATCCCCTGCTTTTTCAGTTTCAGAAAAACAGTAACTTCCAAGTTCTGTCACTGTTTTCCCAAACAGGGTTTCTGGAACAAAAATTTCAGGTAATGTCCCAAATACACGGAACAGGCAAATTCCCCCCTGCTCTGTTATCTTATACCAATACCAGTTTTCTGCCTCTGCTTCCTGCATATTAAAGAGAACCCCCTGCATATTTCAAAATTTCATCAATAAAACTAAGGCCTACCTTATATAGTATGAAAAGAATTATCACCGCCAAGGACATAACAAGGATGCGGTATAAAATATAGGCAACTGCAAAAGATTTTTTATATGGCGGCGTCTTTTTGCGGATAGCCAGGATTAACATATAAATAAACCCCAAAACCGGGACATTCATAAAACAAAGCACCTGGAACCATTGCCCCACTTTCCCATAACGCTGCAGCCTCGTTGGTTTCTGCTGCGCCTTTACAGGCTTTGGCTGATTTAGTTTTAGCTGCCCTGACGGCTGCTTTGGCAAAAGCTGCTCTTGCGGCTCCTGCCCTGATGGCTGCAGTTTTGTCGGGGGCAGCTGCCTTATTGCCCCCATTTCCTTTGTGTCTTTTGAATCCATCTGTTTTCCTCCCTGCCAGAGCGTGTCTGGACATCATTTTCTCCTATCCCTAGGGCGTATCCTCATCAGGTTCTGCGCTTGGCTGCGGTTCTGTGGTAGTCCGTGGCTGCATATTATGCGTTGACGAATTCTTAATTGGAAGCCCCCTAAGATATCCTGCATTTTTGATAAAAGCTTCCCGTAAAGCAGCGTATTCACTATAATTTTTGCACGCCTCCACAGCCTCCCTTGCCTTGTCAATCAACTCCTCTGAATTAGACGGCAGGTACTTATACGTCTTTAACTTCTTAATCCTCGTCTTGGCAAGCTTAATCCTGCTCTCCTTAAGTTTCTTGGCACGTGCTTCTTCCGATGCCTGCTGCCGCTCTTTTGCAAGAAGCTCATATCCTTCCTGCTGCGCTTTTGCATATTCTGAAGCTGCCTTGCTCCAGTTCACATTTTCATCCTTTAAAGATTCATACTTGCCCTTTAACCTCTTTACAAAGTTTTTGCGGACATTATCATCCTCCAGCGCGGCAATCATATCACTGAGTTCTTCATATTCTTCATTAAATGCATGATAATCTGCAAGGCTTTCTAATGTCATCTTTTCAAATGCCCGCAGGCGTTTCCGCACAGCCTTCTGATATTCCTTTTCTTTAAGTTTTATGGCATATTCTGCTTTTTCAGATAAGATCTTTGTCGAAAAATAATCTTTTCCGCCTGTCCTTTTTTTCTCCCCGTTTGTCTCCGTCCCCTCCACAATTGTGCCATCTTTTTTGTATTTTGCAAGGCATATCGTCTCTGGCATAGTAAAATCAAGCGGTTCAAGATTCTTATGGATAATATCCATATAGCTTTTCCAGATTTTTCCTGAAATAGACGCTCCAGTTGCCCCTGGCATCGCCCTTGGCGTATCATAGCCCGCCCAAACCACTGTTGTATAGTATTTCGTATATCCACAAAACCATACATCCTTCCCGGAATTTGCCGTACCAGTCTTTCCGGCACAAATCTGGTCATTTTCAAGCTTTAAGGCATGTCCCGTTCCATATGGCTCATTTAACACGCCTTTTAAAATATCCGTCATCAGCCAAGCGGCATCCCCCGAATATATCTGTGTTTCTTCCTCTGTATTCTTATATATAGTGCCGTCTGACACACGCTCAATCTTTTTAATGCAGGTCCTGTCGCTATAACTGCCCCCATTTGCCAATGTAGAATACCCCTTTGCCATATCCACGACGCGGACGCCCTCCGTAAATCCCCCTAAAGAAAGGGCAAGGTTATCATTATCAATATAACTTAAATTATGGAATTGCATTTTATCTAAAAAAGACATCCCGTACTTTGGGGTAATTGTTTCAAGCACCTGCCATGCAATCGTATTAATCGAACGCGCAACGGCCTCCCTTACCCTGACTTCCCCACGGTAAGAGCCTCCGGAGTTTTTCGGTCCATTTTCTATTGGCCTATCAACCATCAGCGTAGATGGCGAATATACACCGGACTCAAACCCTGGCGTATAATCAATCAACGGCTTAATAGAGCTTCCTGACTGCCTTGCAGACAGATATGCCCTGTTATAGGCGTCTTTTGTGCCCCGCCCCCCTACAATTGCCACAACATAATTTGAGCCATTGTCAACACAGACTGCCGCTCCCTGAAGCGCATATTTCCCGCTTCCTTTATCTCTTTCCTTATTGTAAGCAAGGCCATCATTTACTGCTTTTTGCAGCTTTTTCTGCTTATTCATATTGATGGATGTATACAATTTATACCCCCCTGCGCGTATTTCTGTGCATTTCTGGCTATATGCCTCGCTATACCGCTTGTGGTATGCTTTATAATCCTTCTCATCTGCAAAAGTATACTGGAACCTAAATTCATCCTTTTCCATCAATGCAAGCGCTGCGCAATGGATCGCATAGCTTGTCACATAACTCTCATTTGTCCCATCTTCTGCAATCTGCAACGCTTTTAGCTTCTTCTTTACTGCAACTTTATATTCTTTCTCCGTAATCACATTTTGCTGCTGCATTACACTTAATATCCTGTTCCTTTTGTCCAGCGCAGCTTCTGGGTGCGCCACCGGATCATAACGGGAAGGATTATTGGACAGCCCAATCAAGGTTGCAGCCTCCTGCGGCTCCAAATCTGCGCATTTTTTCCCAAAATAATACTGGCTTGCCGCCTCTACCCCATAGCAACGGTTTCCATAGAAGTTACTGTTACAGTAAAACTCCATAATCTGGTCTTTGGTAAACTCTGCCTCCACGGCAGGCGCCAATAGTATTTCTGTCAATTTCCTGGTATAATTTTTATCTTGGGTTAAGAGATTGTTTTTGATAATTTGCTGGGTAATGGTGCTCCCACCTTGTTTGATTTCCATATTATTCTTCAAAAGAGAAATCCCTGCACGCAGGGTCGCAAGAAAATCCACACCGCCATGCGTCTTAAAACGCCTGTCCTCCACAGCGATATAGCCATTATAAAGATAAGGGGAGATATTTTTAATTTCCACATATGTATAGCGCCCAGTATTCACCGAGCCGATCTGCTTCCCCTTCGCATCATAAATAACAGTATCCTCACTCATAATAAAATCGTCCGCGCTTAAATGAACCAGCTTATCAAACACTTGTTCCCTCGCATCCGTCACCATTGGCAGGACTTTTATATATACACATATCCCTGCAATAAAGCACACCACCAAAACCGATGCAAGAATCCCAAGCATTGTACCAAATACATTGGAAACCACACCGGCATAGCTGACTGCAGTCCCTGCGATAAGCCGCAATCCATCTGCAATCCCTGTCACTATCTTCTTAAATATTTTTTTACCGCCCATAGAATACCTCCTGTCTGTTTCAGTAACCCCCTCCTATTATACTTCCCAATTGCACTTTTTTCAAGTTGACACCCTATTCTTCCTTATGTAAAATAAATATTATTGTTACTATTGTTGCTAATCACACCCCTATGCGCAAAAGACAGCGCAGAAATGAGGATTATTATGAACCAAGAAAAACAACTCTCCCATTTTGGGTTTATTGGCTTTGGCCTGATTGGGGGCTCTATTGCCCATGCACTTAGGAACTTGTATCCTAAAAGCACTATATTTGCCTATAACTACTATGAAACAAAAAGCCATCCGCAATTAGAGCTTGCAAAAAACGAAGGAACGCTTTCCTTCATCAGCACTTCATTAGCTGACTTTTCTTCTTGTGAAGTGATTTTCCTCTGTGCCCCGGTCCTAACCAATATTTCTTACCTAAAACGGCTGCTGCCCCACCTAAACCCCAACTGTATGATTACTGATGTTGGGAGTGTAAAGGGCAATATACATAAAGCAATTGACAGCCTTGGGCTAAACCGCCAGTTTGTTGGAGGCCACCCGATGGCCGGCTCTGAAAAAACCGGCTATGCAAACTCCGACGCTGCCCTTCTTCACGGGGCATATTACCTGTTGACGCCAACAAAGGAAACCAAAGCTTCCTACACTGAATGGCTGAAACAATTCGTAACCGCTGCGGGCGCCTGCTGTATGGTGCTTGATGAAGCTTCCCATGATGAAATCACGGCAGGAATCAGCCATGCCCCACATATTATTTCGGCAGTTCTTGTAAATACCGTAGCATTACATGACAAAAAGGGGCATTATAAAAAACTTGCTGCAGGGGGGTTCCGCGATATTACACGCATTTCTTCCTCTTCCCCGGAAATGTGGGAAAATATCTGCTTAAGCAATAAAGACTGTATCCTGGACTTCCTGGAGGAATATATGGAGGCACTGCAAAAAGCACGGGAAGATATTGAAAAAAGTGACAGTAAAGAGCTTACAAAGCTTTTTAGCGATGCAAAAGCATACCGTGACACAATTAAAGAATAACAAGATAAAATTGGAGGTGGACTATGCAGATTTTAGAAGGGTTAAACCCACAACAGGAAAAGGCGGTAAAGCATTTTAAAGGGCCTCTTTTAATACTGGCAGGGGCAGGCTCTGGAAAAACAAGGGTGCTGACGCACCGCATTGCCTGGCTGATAAAAGAACACAATGTAAACCCCTGGAATATCCTAGCGCTTACCTTTACCAATAAAGCAGCAGGGGAAATGCGCACCCGTGTAGACAACATTGTCGGGGAAAACGCGACAGATATCTGGGTAAGCACCTTCCACTCAACCTGTGTGCGCATCCTGCGCCGCCATATTGAAGCGCTTGGCTATGGGCGCAGTTTCACAATTTATGATGCAGACGACCAAAAATCCCTAATGCGCGAAATCCTAAAATACCTACAGCTTGACCCCAAAAAGTTTAAAGAGCGCACCATCCTAAATGCAATTTCTGCTGCAAAAGATGAACTTATCAATGCAGAGCAATATGAACTACGGGCGCAGGGAGACAGGGCAAAGGAACTCTACGCACGCTGTTATCGTGAATATGAAAAACGGCTGTTTGACTCCAATGCATTGGATTTTGACGACTTAATCTGCAAGACCATCCAGCTTTTTGAGGAAAATGAGCAAGTCCTTGCCTATTACCAGAACCGTTTCCGCTATATTATGGTAGACGAATACCAGGATACCAATACAGCGCAGTTCCGTTTCATCAGCCTAATGGCAAATACTTATGATGACGATGGCTCTGTTTTACATAACCTCTGTGTCGTAGGGGATGACGACCAGTCGATTTATAAATTCCGCGGAGCCAATATCTACAATATCCTGAATTTTGAAAGCCTTTACCCAGAAACAGCGGTTATCCGCTTGGAAGAAAACTACCGCTCCACGCAAAATATCCTGGATGCGGCAAATGCAGTCATCAAAAATAACACTGTCCGTAAAGAAAAGACCCTTTGGAGCCAAAAGCCAAAGGGAGAAGCAATCCAATTTACACAATATTTTAATGAGTACGAAGAAGCGGGCACAATTGCAGAAACGATTGCCAGCACTGTAGAAAAAGGCGTTGCCTCCTATAAAGATTTTGCCGTTTTATACCGTACAAATGCCCAATCCCGCGTATTTGAAGAAAAACTGGTGTTAAACAACATCCCTTACCGGATTGTCGGTGCGGTAAACTTCTACCAGCGCCGGGAAATCAAGGATTTACTTGCCTATCTTAGGACGATTGACAATGGGATGGACGATATCAGCGTAAAAAGAATTATCAATGTACCAAAACGCGGCATTGGCCTGACAACCATTGACCGCATTACACTTTATGCCCTGGACCATGAGACCAGCTTTTATGGCGCATTGCAAAGCTATGAATATATTGACGGCATCGCCCGCAGCAGCGCAAAGCTTGGGGCATTTGTCAGCCTGATTGAATCATTCCGCCGCCACCTAGAAAACCCTTCTTTTGGGTTAGAAGACTTAATCCGTGAAATCATTGAAGAAACAGGTTATGTGCGTTTACTAAAAGAGGAAGATTCAGAGGAAGCCAATGGCAGAATTGAAAATATTGAAGAACTGATTAATAAAGTCGCCGCTTATGAAAAAAGCTGTGAAAAACCAACCCTAAGCGGATTTTTAGAGGAAGTTGCCCTAGTTGCCGACATTGACAATGTCGATGAAAGCAATGACCTTGTCCTTTTAATGACGCTGCACAGTGCAAAAGGGCTGGAATTCCCTTATGTTTATTTAGTCGGCATGGAAGAAAAGATTTTCCCAAATTATGCTGCTGTTGTAGAAGAAGACCAGGAAGAGCTAGAAGAAGAACGCCGCCTTTGTTATGTTGGGATTACAAGGGCCATGAAAAAACTGTGCCTAAGCTGCGCTGTTTCGCGGTTCCGGAATGGGGAACAGCAATTTAACCGCCCTTCCCGCTTTATTACGGAAATCCCACGCTATCTTTTAAAAGAAAGCGTCCCTGCCAATAAGCAGAAACCAACCGCCCCATCCTTTAGCGCGGAAGAGTTTATGAAAAAACAGGCAGAACTATTTCAGCAGGTTCCGCCAAAAAGAAACCACATTGCTACAAACTATGGTTCTTCCTTTCATCCTGCGGCAGAAAAAAATGCAAAACAAAAAAAGCACCGCCAGGCACAAAACGGTTCCCTTTTTGCCGGAAATCCCATGATTTCAAAAGGATTCCCTTCTGCCACAGAAAAAACTGCCGTAATAAATTATACGGTCGGCGACCGTGTGGCGCACGCACGTTTTGGAGAAGGGGTTGTCACGCAAATGAAGGAAGTTGGCGGTGATTATCAGGTAACCGTAGCCTTTGACGGAGATATAAACCGAAAAATGATGGCGTCTTTCGCAAAATTAAAAAAGCTATAGATATTATGGCACAAATGTGGTATAATAATTAAAATTGTTACTATTTATGATCGATTTCTGAAAAGGCTGGAATCGTTGTGCTTACACAAAAGATTTTAGTCTTTTCCAAAAATTGACTGTAAAAGCTGTTCTTTTTCATAAGATAGACAAAACTGCATGGCAGTGACCTATGCCGAAGGCAGAGGGCCTATCGCATAAAAAAGAATGGCCGTGAATAGTAACTAACACTGCTGTTACTCAAAGATATCCTAACTTTTCAGGGAACATGTGGCAGCACGTTAAATATAAAAACAGAAAGGATGGATACATTATGTCTAACAAGGTAGAAGAACTTTTAAACAAGGCTAAAATTGACGAACTGCTTCACAGGAAAGAAATGGAAGAAAAGAACAAAAACACAATTGTGATTGCCCTTGCCGTAATCGGCGCTATCGCTGCTGTAATTGCTATTGCAGTTGCAGTATACAAATATATGACACCGGATTATCTGGATGATTTTGATTCTGATGACATGTATGATAACTTTGATGATGATTTCATTGAATTTACCGACAACAAACCAGAAGCTGAAGATTAAAAACTGCTATTTACATTACAACAACAGCTTCCCGGCTGATGCCGGCACAAAGAACAGACATTATAATACCGGAATGGAATTTCCATTTCGGTATTTCCATGTCCAAAAGAAACAGAAAGGATAGATAACTTATGAAACTTTGGGGCGGACGTTTCACAAAAGAAACAAACCAATTAGTTCACAACTTTAACGCTTCCCTTTCCTTTGACCAGAAATTTTTTGAAGAGGACATTGACGGGAGCATTGCACATGTCACAATGCTTGCCAGGCAGGGAATCTTAACCGAAGAAGATAAAACAGCGATTATCAATGGCTTAAACGGCATACGCGAGGACATTAAATCTGGCGCCTTAGCCATTGGTGAAGAACACGAGGATATCCATAGTTTCGTAGAAGCCCATCTGACAGAACGCATTGGCGAAGCCGGAAAGCGCTTACATACCGGCCGCAGCCGCAATGACCAGGTAGCGCTTGATATGAAACTCTACACCCGTAAAGAAATAAAAGAAATGGACAGTCTTTTAAAAGCGTTACTTGAAAGCCTGCTCCGTATTATAAAAGAAAATACAGAAACCATTATGCCAGGCTTCACCCACTTGCAGAAAGCACAGCCAATCACGCTTGCACACCATATGGGCGCTTATTTTGAAATGTTTAAAAGAGACCGTTCCCGCTTACACGATATCTATGAGCGGATGAACTACTGCCCTCTTGGATCTGGCGCACTGGCGGGCACAACTTACCCGCTCGACCGGGACTATACCGCTTCCCTGCTTGATTTTTACGGGCCTTCCCTTAATAGCATGGATGCAGTATCCGACAGGGATTATCTGATTGAATTCTGTTCTGCAATGTCTATTATAATGATGCACTTAAGCCGTTTCTGTGAAGAAATTATAATTTGGAACACAAATGAATACCAGTTTATTGAAATTGATGATTCTTATTCTACAGGCTCAAGCATTATGCCACAGAAAAAGAACCCTGATATTGCAGAATTAATACGCGGCAAGACAGGGCGCGTCTATGGCTCGCTTACTTCCCTGCTTACTACAATGAAAGGGCTTTCATTGGCTTATAACAAAGATATGCAGGAAGATAAGGAATTTGCCTTTGATGCCATTGACACAACAAAAGGCTGTATTGTCCTGTTCCACGGGATGCTTGACACACTTACCTTCCAGAAAGAACGTATGCGCAAAAGCGCAGAAGGAGGCTTTACCAATGCAACAGATGCCGCGGATTACCTTGTCAACCATGGCGTTGCCTTCCGTGACGCACATGGCATTGTGGGGCAGCTCGTGCTTTACTGCATTGAGAAAAATATTTCCCTTAGTGAAATGAGTTTAGAAGAATATAAAGCAATCAGCCCTGTCTTTGAAAACGATATCTATGACGCTATCAGCATGGAGACCTGTGTTTCTAAGCGCAATACCATCGGCGCCCCAGGAACAGAAGCTATGGCGCAGGTAATCCGTATTTACGAAGAATACCTGAAAGAATAAAATAAGGAGAACGGAAAAGGCATTGCCCCTTTCCGGATATAGAAATGGAAAGAGAACGATTAGGATCAAGAATGGGATTTATCCTGCTTTCAGCAGGCTGTGCAATTGGAATCGGAAATGTATGGAGGTTTCCCTATGTTGCAGGTTCACATGGCGGAGGTTTTTTTGTACTCTTCTATCTGTTTTTCCTGGTTGTAATGGGAGTCCCTGTTATGACGATGGAATTTGCAGTAGGACGTGCCAGCAGGAAAAGTATTATACGGAGCTTCCAGGAACTGGAAAAGCCTGGCCAAAAATGGCATTTGAACGGATACCTTGGGATGGCTGGCAATTACCTTCTTATGATGTTTTATACAACAGTAGCAGGCTGGATGCTTTATTACTTTTACCAGATGCTTACCGGGAAATTCCAGGGAAAAAGCACAGAGGAAGTAGGCGGGATGTTCCAGAATATGCTTGCCAGCCCTCAGATTCTGGCAATCGCTATGGTTATCATTGTGGCAGCAGGCATCTTTATCTGCTCTATGGGGCTTCAAAAAGGCGTGGAACGGATTACAAAAATTATGATGAGCCTCCTGTTAGTCATTATTATTGTCCTTGCTATCCACAGCTTCACACTAAAAGGCGGGATGGAGGGTCTGAAATTTTACCTGCTCCCTGATTTCCAGAGGATGAAAGAGGCCGGTATCTGGGAAACCATTACAGCCGCTATGAACCAGGCATTTTTCACTCTAAGCCTTGGCATAGGCGCAATGGGGATATTCGGCAGCTATATTGACAAAAAACACAGCCTTTTAGGGGAATCCCTTAACATTGCTATATTAGATACCTTTGTCGCATTTGTCGCAGGGCTGATTATTTTCCCTTCCTGCTTTGCCTTTGATATCAGCCCAGACCAAGGCCCCGGCCTGATTTTTATCACATTGCCAAATATTTTTAACGAAATGGCAGGCGGACGGATTTGGGGGACATTATTTTTTATCTTTATGTCATTTGCCGCATTTTCTACGATACTGGCTGTTTTTGAAAACATTATCTGCTGTGGCATGGATCTATTCCATTGGAGCAGGAAAAAATCCTGTATTATTAACCTCGTGGCAATTACAGCGCTATCCCTGCCATGCGTATTTGGTTATAACCTTTGGTCGGCAATCCAGCCATTAGGGGACGGCAGCACCATTTTAGATTTGGAAGACTTCCTAGTAAGCAATATGATTCTTCCAATTGGCTCCCTCTGCTATCTCTTGTTCTGCGTATCACGCTTTGGATGGGGATTTGAAAAATATATGAAAGAAACAAATACTGGCGAAGGGGCAAAGATGCCGCAGTGGATACGGGTTTATGTAACCTATATCCTGCCGGTACTTTTACTGTTTTTAATTATCAAAGGGTTAATCCGGTAAAAAAGGGGATTGTCAGTGATGATGCCCTTGCAGCAGCATTATCATACAAAAAAGTGCAAAACCTGTTGAATATCAAAGGCTTTGCACTTTTTAATATAATCCACCCCTCTCAAAATACACCTAATTTTTCATAACTATTCCCTGTTAATTTCCAAATTAAGTAAAAGCAAAAAGATGCATAGCCTTTACTATAAAATCAACACCCCACTGAAAGCTTGGATCTGTTAACCCGCATGCAGCCACCAAGTGCAAAGGAGCTTTCCGTTCCTTGCAGGCTTGCGGTTGGCTTGTTGCGTACGCGAGAATAAAGACTCTGCATCTATTTTTAAATATATTCTTTTATTTAAGGAACTGTTAATAGATAACGGTACAAAATACAAAATTATTTTTAAAAGTTCTAAGCATCTTTTAAAAATGCCACATAGCACTTCTGCGCTTCATAAACATCCGCTTTGCTAGTCACCTCCCACGGCGCATGCATACTTAAAACAGCAACGCCACAGTCAATTACTTCCATGCCATACAAAGACAAAATGTAAGCAATCGTTCCACCGCCGCCTACATCGACTTTTCCAAGCTCTGCGGTCTGGTAATAAACGTTATTGTCATCCATAATCTTGCGGAGCGCCGCAAGATACTCTGCATTTGCATCATTAGAACCCGATTTTCCACGGCTTCCGGTAAATTTGCTAAATACTACGCCACGGCCGCAAAAAGAAGCATTTTTCTTCTCAAACGAAGAAGCATAGAGCGGATCATAACCGGCATTGACATCCGAAGAAAGCATACGGCTATTTTTTAGGCAGCGGCGCAGCTTTAATTCGCTGTAATCCCCTGTCCTGTCCATAATTTCTGCTACTGCATTTTCAAAGAAATGGGACTGCATCCCGGTTGCCCCAACGCTTCCAATTTCCTCTTTATCTACAAGCAGGCAACAAGAAGTTTTTTCTGGGGAAGCAACCTCAAGCATTGCATCCAGGGAAGTATAGGCACAAACCCGGTCGTCCTGCCCGTAAGAAATAATCATGCTTCTGTCAAATCCAAGTTCCCTTGCCGCACCAGCAGGAACCACTTCTAATTCTGCAGAAATAAAATCTTCTTCTTCTATTTGGTACTCCTCTTTTAACAATTTCAGGACATTTGCTTTCACCGCTTCTTTTTTCTCGCCTTTCAGCGGAAAATTCCCAATCAGGATGTCCAGGTTTTCCCCTTCCACAACCTTTGCTGCTTTCTTGTCCATCTGCTCACCAGCCAAATGAATCAATAAATCAGAAACGCAAAATACCGGGTCGTCTTCCTTTTCCCCAATACAGATTTCTTTTACCGTACCATCCTTTTTCGCTACAACGCCATGAATCGCAAGCGGCATAGATACCCACTGATATTTCTTAATCCCGCCGTAATAATGGGTATCAAAATATGCCATTTCACCATCCTCATATAATGGATTCTGCTTAATATCAAGACGTGGGGAATCAATATGTGCCCCTAATATATTCATCCCCTCACAAAGCGGCTTTTTTCCAATACAAAACAGCGCTACTGCCTTATTCATGCATACAGAATACACTTTATCGCCTTCCTTTAAAGCCTCCTCCTTATGAATGATTTCTTCTAGGTCACGGTATCCAGCTTCTTTTGCCTGGCGCACTACTTCCTTGGTACATTCCCTCTCTGTCTTGCAATCTGTCAGGAACTTTAAATAATTCCGGCAAATTTTTTCCAGCTTGTCCATATCCTTTTTATCGTATTTTTCCCATATACTCTTACTTTCTTTTTCCATATATATCCTCCATTCTGTCTACCTGTAAATCTATCTTACGGGCTAAAATAATATTTTAACGGCAATCCCGTATCATAAGACAGGTTTCCAAGCCCTTTTGCCGCCTGGGCAATCTTCTTTTTCTGATCCTTTATGCCATTAACTTCTCCCGGAATAGCATAAAAACCTTCTTTGTAAACTGGCAGCGCTTCTTTTAGCAAATAGCAGTACTGCCGGTACTTATCTACGGCCTGGCCAAAAATCTCCCAGACAGATGCAGAAGATGCAACCCTTTTATCCCAGGGGTTATGCCAGGTACAGTTCTCTGTATTCATTACTTTTTTCTTCTGTATCAAATCATCCGTCACCATAAAATTACTTAGCCCATAATCCTCGCAAAATGGCCATTCCAGCTTTTGCAGCTTTTTCCTTTGTGCACTGGATGCTACAAAAAAGCCTGTTGTAATGATGCGCATCATTTTCAGGGATGCAACTACATTTTCCTCTTTCAGCTTAATCTGGTAACTCCTGCTAACTGCCCTTGACAAATATGCCGCCAAAAGCCTTTTCTCCTGTTTTCCCATCTGCTGGCTTTCTGCAGCAGAATATTCTGAGGGAAACTTATTTTCCTTAACCGCAATTATTTTTGCATCCATTGCGGATTCCAGCCGGTGGTGCAGCCCGTTCGTAGCCTCTTTCGCATAGGGTGAAGCCACATCATAGCCAATCCTTGCATAGACATAAGGATGTACCATGCTGTCAAGCGTATAGTGTGCCAAAGCGCCATACAAGTAACTCATCCCAACTTCAGCAGCCTGTACATCCAAGGACTCTGCAATCACCTGCATCAGGTTTGCAAAATAACGGCTGCTCCCTTCATTATGCATCCGTATTCCCAGGTTCTTCTCTTTGCTGCTAAGAAGCATTGGGATATTATATAAAAACAAATCCGGTCCTTGGCATCCCACGCCAAATACGCCCAAATGCTTCCTGATTGCCTCTATAGGCATAATATCAGCATTTTTTTCTAATACTTCCTTCCCAAAAGCAGCATGTGCCGCAAATCCTCCCATAATAATAACCATGCCTTTCTCGCAACCTGCGAATTTACGCCATAGGCAAAAATTCGCGTATGAAAAATTTATTTTTCAGACTATTTCCTCAAAGTTAACTTTGCCTGCTCCTTAAAACAAATAAAACCATAGAAAGGCAAAGGAAAACGCAACTGCCATCTGTATCAGCTTTGCCAGAAAATATTTTTTCACTGACAAATCTGTCTCACCCAGGACACTGGCAGTCTGTGCAACGCTGGAAAGTCCGCCAAACGCACACAGCCCCGCCAGAATGCTGTTGCGGACTGCTTCCGGGACAACACTTCCTGCAAAAACTGCCCCACCAGTTGTTATTTCCAAAATTCCAATTCCTATGTACTTCACAAAAGCAGAAAAAGGCATTAACTCTGCCGTCACCTGTGCCAATATAGAAAACAGCATAATATACCCGCCTACTTTTGTAATTGTAACAAAGGCATCTAATATACTTTCGTCCAGCGATACAATCACCGGCTGTTTTTGGCTGGCGCATGGCTTTAGGCGGCAGTCCCCTTTTTGAAAATGCTTTTTTCTGAACAAAAGCGTCCCAAGAAAAGCAGACAGGTAAATCATCCCTAACAACACAACAGGGTATTTTAACTCCATACAGTGAATCCCCATATATTCAATTAAAAACATAGGGCTGGCATTGTTGCAGAATGTTAAAAGATACTGCGCCTCTTCCCTTGATATCATCCGTTCTTGGTAAAGCTGCGCTGTAGTCTTAGCCCCCAGCGGATAACCGGATAACAGCCCAATTACCGCCGGATAACAGCTCTCCTTTGATAGGCCAAACAACCTAGAAAAAAGCGGATAGGCGATACGGCTAACATTTTGCGTAATATTCTGCTTTATCATAAAATTGGACAAAATCATAAAAGGAAGCAGCGCCGGAAGCACTGTATCAAACCACAAAAGCAGCCCCGTTTTTGCCCCCTGGCAAATCATATCAGGAAAAATCACAAAAAGTACAATAATTATCCCTAAAAGGATTGTAAGTAATTTCCGGTTCATACCCCACCCAAAAGCAGCGCCCAACAGTTCTTTGCATCCAACACTGCACATATAATCTGACTTACTTACATCCTATGAAACAGGGAAATCAATTATGCAGGCCTTATTACTGCAATAGTAACTATAAAGCGGCAACCTGCCCTTTATCACCGCCTGCTCCAAGCGTAACAATACGCTTGTGTCCTTGCTGCAAAAGGATATTCCCTTAAAAGCTGCCTTACTTCTTCTTTTGTATACCATCCGGGCTCAATCTCTTCGACAACAGAAGTGCTTTCCCGGAAACTTCCGGCTGCCGTACCCACAACACAGACATTTGTTTCATTAGAAAAACCAATTGCACTGTAGCTTAGCGGAATATGGTCGTCAATTGTTTGTATGGTAAGCCCTGTTTCTTCCCATAGCTCCCTTTTTGCACTTTCATCCGGAGTCTCCCCGAAATCAATTAGCCCTGCCGGAAAATTATAGACCCATACCCCGGTAGCAAGCCGGAACTCTTTGTTTAACAGTACTTTTTCCCCCGTCTCATCATGCATAATAATTACAACTGCATCTGGATTTTTCCCAATTAACTCCTGATGGGAATGGATTTCAGGATTCCTGCTAATCATCTCATAAACCTTTGTGCTCCCATCCTGTGCCTCATAAGTAATATCATACCGATGGATAAATTTTCCATCCAGCATCTTCTGAATTGAACGAAATTTCATCCTGATACCCCATCTTTCTTTACTATGCCTTTGCGTGAACAAAATCAAGCGCCTGCTTTAAATCGGCAATAATATCCTCTGTGTTTTCCAGCCCAATCGAAAGACGGATTAAATCTGGGGCAACACCAGCCTCCTTTAACTGCTCGTCCGTCATTTGGCGGTGCGTATGGCTTGCCGGATGAAGGATGCAAGTCTTACTGTCCGCAACATGTGTTACAATAGACACAAGCTTTAACGAGTCCATAAAACGGATAGACTGCTCCCTTCCACCTTTTATGCCAAAGGATAGGACACCACATGTCCCATTTGGAAGATATTTCTGTGCCAAGCTGTGGTATGCATCATTTTCCAAATCAGCATAATGGACCCATGCCACCCGTTCGTCTTCCTCCAAAAACTTTGCCACAGCCAATGCGCTTGCACAATGCTGTTTCATACGGAGAGGAAGTGTTTCCAGCCCAAGATTCAAATAAAATGCGTTCTGCGGTGACTGGATAGAACCTAAATCCCTCATAAGCTGTGCAGTTGCCTTCTCTATAAATGCCAGTTTATTCCCAAACTTCTCTGCATACGTAATGCCATGATACGATTCATCTGGTGTCGTAAGCCCTGGATATTTTTCTGGATGCACCATCCAATCAAACCTTCCACTATCCACAATACAGCCCCCTACGCCGACAGCATGCCCATCCATATATTTTGTTGTGGAATGAGTTACAATATCTGCTCCCCATTCAAATGGGCGGCAGTTTACCGGCGTCGCAAAGGTATTGTCAACAATCAGGGGCACGCCATGCCCATGGGCGGCAGAGGCAAATTTTTCAATGTCAAATACCGATACGGTTGGATTCGTAATTGTTTCTCCAAAAACAGCCTTTGTATTTGGCCTGAAATAGGAATCCAGCTCTTCTTTTGTAATATCCTGGTCGACAAACGTACACTCAATCCCCATTTTTTTCATTGTAACGCCAAACAAATTATAGGTTCCACCATAAATTGCAGAAGAAGCAATAAAGTGGTCTCCTGCTTCACAAATATTAAATACTGCAAAAAAGTTAGCCGCCTGCCCGGAAGAAGTCAGCATTGCAGCCGCGCCTCCTTCCAGGGCACAAATTTTTGCTGCTACAGCATCATTTGTAGGGTTCTGCAGCCTTGTATAAAAATACCCTGTATCTTCCAAATCAAACAGCCTGCCCATCGCATCGCTAGAATCATACTGAAATGTTGTGCTCTGATATACCGGAAGCTGCCTTGGCTCTCCCTGCTTTGGCTTCCATCCTTCTTGGATGCATTTTGTCTCTAAACCTGTTTTCATATTCCTCCACATTCCTTTCTTTTAGGAACAGTAAATAAACTTATTATCTGTATACACCAAATATTTATTTCCATTCCTTATAATCTCTTTTCCAACAAATACTATCTTCTCACATCTGGCGTTATCATGCAAGCCTAAAAGTACAGGACAACAGCATTTACTGTTACTATTCACAGCCGATCGTAGCTAAATTTAAGGAAATAAAAAATATCTTCTCCTATGAAGCGCTTTCAT
>CAJUJR010000046.1 GCA_910586605.1 uncultured Lachnospiraceae bacterium
CACTAAAGTATCCTGTGCGTTATTCTTTTTTCAAAAAAGTTGTAAAGTGGTGTTATAGATTAAAAAAACAAATAAATATAAATTCATCCTTTGCTTATATTTTCTGCATGATGTAGTATGAGAAAGCAAAAATCTTCCTATTTTCTGCAATATAGCAAAAGTTTTCTGTAAATTATAATCTGGCAAAAATTTAGAAAGGCATTGCTTTCCACAGGACAATTTACGGAAAAGATACAAGAAAATTAATCTTTATTTGTTTCTATTCTGATACGATTGCCCATGAATCATTAAAAAGTAAATGCTGTTGCCCTGAAGATACCTTCCTATTAGCAATTAAAAGTATTCTTTATTATAGTTGGTTAAACGAACGAAAGCAAGCCTATAAAAAATTTATTACTCTGGCTATTTAATATCGTAATCATTTTTTGCCGGAGTAATATATCCACATAAAAATGACAAGGCTTCACCCTGCCATTTCCTATTGCTTATGCGTTAACAATTTCCATTGCACATGCTTTGAGATTGTTGGTTCTTCCTGCCCATTCTAAAGCGTTTTCTTCCTTTAGACGTTGTTATGCTTTGTGCCTTTTTCATGTCTTCTATGAGCCTGTGGGGCGTTCCTGTGCTTGCCTGCCGATAATCAGCAAGGTTTACATATTTGCCTACAATTCAATTATTCTGGTAATCTCTTTTTGAGAGATGTAGGAATACGAAATCTTATAGTTTTTTGAAATATTTATGTATAGGCTTGACTGTTTGAATGTTGTTCAGTATAATATAATTGAACAATGTTCAAGGAGAGGCTGTTATGGAGAAAAACATCAATGTAAAAAATCGCATTATTGAAGCCACAACTGAATTGATTGAACAGTACAACGGTAGTATTAAAGACATTACTGCTCGTATGATTGCGGCGAAAGCAGAAGTTGGATTAGGTTTAATCAACTATCACTTTGGGAGCAAAGAGAAATTGATAACAGAATGTGTGCAGCGTATTATCGGAAAAGTAGTGACGGAATTTCAGATGACGAAGCAATATGAAACAGATAAAGAGCGCTTAACGGCTTGCGCCGTTTATGTTTTTGATTTTTTGTTTGAACATTCTGCAATTTCGCGCGTTTCTATTTTAGGTGACTTGCAAAATTATACGAAGGATTGTAATTCTGTACTTACTCAACGGGGGTTTTCGCTGTCTTTGAAAAGTAGTATATCAAATGAGAAAAAATCTATGTTTGTATTTATTCTTATTGCAGCAATGCAGGCAGCATTTTTAGGAAGTGATACAGCCAAACAATTACTTGGATATGATTTTACAAAAAGCAAGGATAGAGCTGACTATATTAGTAAATTGGTCGATATTCTTTTTGAAGGGACGGTGCAGGTTGGTGGATAAAAAAATAGGTATGTATAGCTCGGTTGTAAATTTTATTGCGGTAGTCTGCTTTGCCCTGTCTATGTTATTTGGCTTTGATTATGGCAGTTACTTTTCTTCTATGTTCATTGCGTTTAGTTTTGTGCCAATGATGTGCGGATATGCCCACTTTGCGGAAAAGGAAGCAAAATTAGCGGGCTATGTTTCAGTGGCTTTTTCCGCCATATATACCGCCATTATTTTATTAGTCTATTTTGCACAGATAACGACTGTCCGGCTAAATGATTTAACACATCAAGCTACCATGCTTCTTGATTTTCAGCAATGTGGATTGCTCTTTAACTATGACTTGTTAGGCTATGCTGTCATGTCATTAGCTACTTTTTTTGCAGGGCTGGCAATCAGTGTGGGGACAAAAACTGACAAATGGCTGAAATATCAATTGATGGTTCACGGAATATTTTTTATATCTTGCTTAATTATGCCTATGATTGGGGCATTCAAAGCAAATAGCCCAACGTGGATAGGCGTGGTGGTATTGGAATTTTGGTGTTTATATTTTTGCCCTATCAGTGTTTTATCTTATTTGCATTTTTCTAATTGTGGGGAATGAGGTTGAAATGGTTTCTTTATTGGTTGGCATTGCCGTCGAACAAAGATTGATTGGCAGCATAGATGATTATGTGTTAGATTATTTTCCTGATTACAAAATCAAACGGGGAGAAAAGACAATTCAAAAAGTCACATTGAAAAATCTTCTGACAATGACAGCACCCTATAAGTATCAATCAGAGCCTTGGTCAAAAATTTGCGTGCAGGAAGATTTAAGGCAGGCATCTAATATGTTTTATGGGAAAGAGAAAGGGAATGGGCATTTTGGTTAGGATTTGAGTATGCAGGCTGCTTTGTGAAAAACGTGGCGGATTCTTTCAAATTGGAATAATGAAATTTTTGGGGTCTATTCATCGCTGTTTTAGATATTTTGGGATAATGTTGGCGAAAATTTGGCTTTTTCGTATTAGAATCTCCTTACAATAAACGTAAGGAGGTTTTTCTATTTATGGAAATTGTTATCGACAATCTTTCTAAGGGACATGGAAAAAAAGTTCAAGTACATCTTATGGCCGATAACCGACAAGGGCGCTACTGGATTATCTGGAGATACAAAAAGTATCACTTTGATGATACGGCATAATATTACTCCAGCGGTTAAATATCGACGTTTAACCGCCGGAGTAATATATTGCGGGGATATGAACTGATAAAAGATAATTTTCATAATATTTGTATCAATAGACTGTTGATGGCAGGCACAGTATTTTACTTGTTATCTTGTCAGTATGGGGATTACAACAGAAAAGGAAAGGAGAAATCAATGTGGCAAATATCTATGGTAAGGCTTTGGGGAATATTAAAAGTAAATTTTCGTTTATCCATACAAAATAACCTGTTGCTTGCAATTTTGTATTTACTGATAATTCCTGTTTTGCGGAGCATTGAAAATTTGAATGAAATCTATTCGGCAGAATGTTTGGAGCAGTCAGTAATACTCATTGGGATAGTACTAATCGTGCCGCTTCATGCAGCAGAGCAGGATGCGGCAATACGGGACGTGGTATTTACCAGAAAAATACCACAATGGATGATTTTGCTCATACGAATAATTATGGCAATAGTAATGCTTGTGTTTTTGACGGGGATATTTGCAGAAATTATGATAGTCAAAAATTGCACATTTCCCTATATGAGTTATGTCATGGGGACTGTAATAAGTGAGATGGCTTTAGGAAGCATTGGTTTTTTTGCGGCAGTGCTAAGTGATTCAGCTATAGCAGGTTATTTGGTATCAATAGGATATTTTCTGTTTAACTATCTTGGAAATATATCGGGTACAAATGTTTTTTGCCTATTTTCTATGGGAACAGGTGGTTTCACAACGAAAGTATGGCTTTTAGGAAGTAGTATAGTACTGATAATCATTCCATTGATTTATGTGAAGAAAAAGAAAGTTTGTTAAGCGATTCTCTGTGCAGGTATGCTGTTGGATAAATTTGACAGGGCAAAGAGTAAGGTAGCGGCATTAAAGGAGCTGGTAAGCTGATTTTGGTGATAAGGAAATTGGTGTTTTATACCTGCAAGTTATTCTGTTGTTTCTCTTCGTATCAAAATTGGGGTTATTTTTTTGTGAATAACCTCATTTTGTGGTTTGGGACGGCGTTTTTTCCGTTCATTCATCTGTCCTACTAAAAGGGCAACTGCTTCATATGCGATTTTTTCAATTTGCTGCCCAACGGTACTGATAGGAATGATGGCTTCTTCTGCGATAGGAGAATCATCAAACCCGATAATCCGATATTCCTCTGGCAGCATTCCATATTCACGGAATATCAGGTTTAACATGATATTGGCATGGGTATCATTTGACATAAAAAGCCCTTTATTTTTACCAGGGTATTTATTTTTTATGTAATCAAAGATTTCTTGCATACAGCCTATTGTTTCATGATAGGTATTTCCAAGATCCCGAAGAATAAGTTCATGTTCTATTCTGTATTCTTTGCAAATATCCTGGAAGCCCGAAATACGCCCATAGGAAGGTGTAGATTTATGGACATTGGAATTGATATGGAGCAGGATATCACAGTTGCTTTTTGCCAAAAGGCTTGTCGCCTGTATCGCGCCCATATAATTATCTGTATTTACACTATTCACATATTGGTCCTCGCGTTCAATGGTAACGATGGGGAGATTGCTTTCAGCTAGTTCTTTTGATGGAATCGTATGGCTTAAAATAATCATGCCTTCTATTTTGTATGCCAGTAACTCTTGGATATATTTTCGTTCCGTTTCCTCATTATCAGTACTGACAAAAACCAGAAATTTATAACCAAAGGTTTCATAGGTTTTTAAAATTTGGTTTAACATCTCCGCATAATAGTGAAGAAAGAGGTTGGGGATGATTATGCCGATAAATTCACTCTTCCCATTGGCAAGTACCTTTGCTAGTTTGTTTTCTTGGTAATCTAAGTCGATAAGAGCCTGGGCAATGATTTCCTGGTTCTTTATTGTTAAGGAATCTGGGTTATTAAAATACCTGGATATCGTTGTTTTGGAAAAATTTGTATATTTAGCAATATCATCAAATGTCACTTTATTCTTGCCCATAATTAGTTACCTCCATACATATGTCCTAGAGCGTGTTTGGAAATTCATTCCAAGAACTTTCAATTTTGTCCTAATTAACAGTATAACAATGATTCCAGGGAAAATCAATAAAGAAATAACCGGTTAAGTAACCGATAACTTTTTTGGGAAAATGCCTTGACAGGATGAACAGAAAGTGTTACTATTACAGCATAAAGTAACCGGTTACTTTATCGGTTACTTAACCGGTTATAATGAAGCGTATACGCTTATGCGAGATGTTAAGGTAGGAACAGGTTGTTTGCAAAGAAAGGAAGGGGAGGCAAGGATGAGAAGATTATCTTTAGCCATGTTGGTTTTTACTGTGCTTGCGGGGTTACTGACAGGCTGCCAAGGGAAGAAACCAGTACCAGGGGATATTGCTGGTTATGATGAAGGAGAGCAGTACCTTTCTATTTGGGTACATTCCATTGAGGATACCGATGAGGGGAAATGTTATAGGGAATCCGTGGAGGAATTTAATAAGAAGTATAATGGTATTTATTTTGCGGATATTGAATTTATCCCAAGAAATGACAGTGGCGGCGGTTACTCTGATAAGATTAATGCGTCCGTTATGTCTGGGGATTTGCCGGATGTCTTGACTGTGGATGGACCGAATATAGCGGCATATGCTACCAATGGGATTATCCGGCCATTAGCAGAGCTGTCAGAGGAAGAAAAAGGCGTTTATTTAGAATCTATTATCGAACAGGGGACATATAATGGCAAATTGTATGCCCTAGGTGCAATGGAATCTAGCGTTGGCCTTTATTACAACAAAGAGATCTTAAAAGAGGCTGGCGTTGAAGTGCCAGATGCAAAGCATCCATGGACATATTCAGATTTTCTGGATGTACTGGAAAAAGTAAAACCAGTTGTAGAAAAGAAAAAGGGGTATGCACTGGATATGACATTCCCTGTAGGGGAAGCAACAATCTATTACTATGCACCATTTTTTTGGTCAAATGGGGGAAATCTAATAGATGATACAGGATTGAACGTGGATGGCATTTTCAATGCAAAAGAGAATGCGGAGACAATTGAATATTTTAAGGGGCTTTTGGACAGAGGGTATATGTCAAAAGTTCCAGTTGAAAATCTGTTTGAAAGCGGGCGTGCGGCTTTTAAATTCGATGGCGCATGGGAAGTAAACAGCATTTATAATAGTTATCCGGATATACAGTTAGGCGTTGCCCCATATGTGGTAGGAGGCAATTGGGATGGCGGGCGTTATACCCCAACTGGCTCATGGGCATATGCGGCGTCTGTTAAGACAGAAAATATTGAAGGCGCAACAGAACTGGTAAAATGGATGAGCGGCGTGGAAAGTGGGAAGAAACTTTGGGAAAAAGCAAAATGTTTCCCATCTACATACCAGGCGTTTGAGTCCATTGATATTTTTAAGACAGACGAGAATTACCGGGCATTATATAACCAGCTTAGCAGTTATGGGCATCCAAGGCCGAAAACGCCTGTTTACCCGCAAGTGAGCACATCATTTCAGCAGGTTTTGGAAAATTGTGTGCTGACTGGGAATGAACCAAAAAAAGAGCTGAATAAAGCAATAGAAAGGATTAACGCCAAATTAAAGCGTTATAAGGTGAATGAATAATGAGGAAAAAATCACAATCTCTTTTAGGCATGGCATTTTTTGGGCCGGCGTTAGTTTTGCTTACAATATTTTTGTTCCTGCCCATGATTCTTACCCTAATATTTAGTTTTACTGATTTCTTTGCCCTAAATCCAAGCCTGGCTCATTTTGTAGGGCTGGATAATTTCATCCAGATATTTAAGGATGAGGAGTTTAGGAGGGCGTTTATCAATACAGTGTGTTTCGTTATCATTATCGTGCCATTGCAGGGGCTTGGCTCGCTGGGGCTCGCCCTGCTGATTAATAAGGTTACATATTGCAAAAAGTATTTTAAAGTGGCATTTTTCCTGCCGGTTGTTATGTCATTGGCGGTCGTATCTACATTATGGGTACAGATATACAGCCCGGAAGGCATCCTAAACTCTATATTAGGGAATTTTGGGATTTCACCGCAGCCATTTATTAATAGCGCTTCACAGGCTTTGCCATCTATCGCAGTTATGAGTGCATGGCAGGGGGTAGGGTATCAGATGATTATTTTCTTGGGTGGTTTACAGGCGATTAACCCAGCGCTATATGAAGCGGCAGATATGGACCATGCAACACCTTGGCAGAAATTTAAAGATATTACTTTGCCGGAATTGAAACCACTTTGCATTTTCGTCTTTATTACGATAACGATCGGGGCATTTCGGATGTTAGTGCAGCCAATGGTAATGACAGGCGGCGGGCCGTCCCATTCTACCTATACGATGGTATATGATATTTATGAAACTGGTACTGTTAACTGGGAAATTGGCCTGGCGTCCACAATGGCAATTGTATTTGCAATATTTGTAATGGTACTTACAGTAATTCAGACGGTTGCAACCAGAGATAAGGAGGCAAAGAGTGGAAAATAGATTTTTCACTCAACGGGTTTGTGCATGCGCGTTGCTTGGCACAAACATCGCTTAATGCGCAGAAAGCAGCGCAGAAAAGAGGAGAAAGATGTTAACGAAAAAGCAGAAAAGGAATAATTGGATTTTAGTTGTTGTTATGATTGTAGCATCCTTGTTTTTTCTGTTTCCGGTTATCTGGATGCTTGCAAATTCTTTTAAACCAGATGCAGCGATAACAAATGATATGAATTCATTTGCAGCATTTGTCCCACCGGCTTTAAACGGAAGTTTTTTTGACAATTACATAAAGATTTTAACAAATACTTCTTTTGCAAGATATATGGTAAATACTTTATTTTATGCGGCGGTTTTGATTGTACTCGGTATTATTGTAAATGGGCTTGCCGGATATGCATTGGCAAAAATAAAGTTCCCGTTCCGGGAACGCTGGCTGATGATTATCATGCTGTTAATGATTGTGCCTATGGAAACAATTATTACAATCCATTTTCTGTTTATTGCGAAACTTGGATTGTTGAATACTGTCATTGGGTACATCCTTCCAATGATTGTAAATCCATTTAATATATTTTTATTCCGGCAGGTTTTTGTCAGCCTTCCGGATGATGTATATGAAGCGGCGCAGCTTGACCATTGCAGCCCAATTAAATATTTCTTTACGATGGTGCTGCCAATGTCAAAAAGTGTGGTTGCGACAGTCAGCGTATTTACTTTTTTGAATGTCTGGAATGACTATTTGTGGCCATCGCTGGTATTTACATCAGGAGATTTGCTGACTGCACAGATTGGGCTGAATGCGATTACATCAAATGATAATACCACAATGGGGCAGAAGCTGGCAGTGATTACAATGATTACTGTACCGGTGATTATAATTTATTCTTTATTTTCTAAACAGATTGTAGAAGGTGTTGTATCCACAGGTTCAAAGGAGGGCTAAAGAGATGAGTTTTATAGAATTGAAAAATGTATGTAAAAAATATGATAAGACGGATAAAAATGCAGTTTCAGATTTTAATCTGGCGATTGAGGAAAAGGAGTTTATTGCCTTTGTTGGCCCATCTGGATGTGGGAAGTCAACAACGCTCCGGATGATTGCCGGGTTTGAAGAGATAAGCAGTGGGGAACTGTATATTGATGGAAAGAAAATGAATGAGGTGGCGCCGATGGGCAGGGGGATTTCTATGGTTTTTCAGAATTATGCATTATATCCCCATATGACGGTAGAGAAAAATATTTCTTACGGGCTAAAGAATATGAAGGTGCCAGCAGATGAGATTAAGAAAAAGGTAGACTGGGCAGTTAAGATTCTGGGTCTGGAAGAATACCGTTACCGGAAACCGAAGAATCTGTCTGGCGGGCAAAGGCAGAGGGTTGCCCTTGGGCGTGCTATTGTTAAGAACCAGAAAGTATTCTTGATGGATGAACCATTGTCTAACCTGGATGCAAAACTCCGTGTCAGCATGAGGAACGAGATTAGCAAGCTGCACCGCGAGCTTGGCAGCACAACAATTTATGTAACCCATGACCAGGTGGAAGCAATGACAATGGCAGACCGGATTGTTATTATGCGGGATGGCGTCATGCAGCAGACAGGGGAACCAATGGAACTGTACGAACATCCTTGCAATAAATTTGTTGCAGGTTTTATTGGTTCGCCGCAGATGAATTTTTATAATGTCAAAGTGGAACAGGATGGCATTACATTTTCAGATGGAAAGAGTATCAGGCTTCCAGATGCAGTAATGGCGAAGCTGCAAGGGCGTAACCGGGTGATAATGGGGATACGGGGCGAGGATATTAAATTTGACAGCCAGAACCTGGATTTATATAATGATACACGGCAACAGTCAGTCATTGACAATACGGAAATTATGGGAAATGAGAATAACCTGTATTTTGAATTTGGTGGAATTATATCGGTTGCGAGGGTTTCAAAATATGAGGTAAGTAAGATTGGCGATGTTGTAGATTTTGTAATGATGCCACAGAAAATGCATTTTTTTGATGAAGAAACAGAGAGGGCGGTTTTTTAAGGGACAGGAGGTTTGAAATGGCTGATTTGGAAAGGGCAAATAAATATCAGGAAGAAAACAGGATTGAGAAAAGCAAGAAACCAGTATTTCATGTTACTCCGCCAGTAGGGTGGCTAAATGATCCAAATGGTTTTTCTGTCTTTCAAGGAAAAGTTCATTTGTTTTACCAATATCACCCATATAGCGATGCCTGGGGGCCAATGCATTGGGGGCATTCCGTCTCTGAGGATTTTGTGGAATGGAGAGAGCTTCCGGCAGCCTTGGCGCCGGATACAGAATATGATGCTGCCGGATGTTTTTCCGGCAGCGCCATTGAGACTGAAGAAGGCCATGCTTTGATTTATACTGGAGTGATGGAAAAAGAAGGGGCAGATGGGAAAAAACAGGTAGTCCAGCAACAGTGCCTAGCTATTGGGGATGGCATTTGTTATAAAAAAGTGCCAGGAAACCCGGTAATTTTGGCAAAGCAGCTTCCGAAAGGGTTTTCCAGAAAGGATTTCAGGGATCCAAAAGTGTGGTGGGAAAATGGAACGTACTATCTGGCTGTTGGTAATAAAAATGAGCGGCAGGATGGCCAAGTGGTGTTATTTGAGTCAAAGGATTTAAAGACGTGGAGGTATTTATCTGTACTGGCAGATAATCAGGGGAAATATGGGAAAATGTGGGAGTGTCCGGATTTCTTTTCTTTAGGCCAGAAATATGTTTTGCTGGTTTCCCCACAAGATATGCAGGCGGATGGGAAAGAATTCCATAATGGGAATCAGGCAATTGCCTTGATTGGGGAATATGACAGGCAGAATTGCCATTTGCAGGAGGAGCAGGTAGTCTCACTCGACTATGGAATAGACTTTTATGCTCCACAGACATTAGAAACAGAAGATGGGCGGCGGATTATGGTCGCGTGGATGCAGTCATGGGATATGAATATTAAACCAGAAGAACAGAAATGGAATGGGATGATGATCCTGCCAAGGCAGTTGGAACTACATAATAATTTATTGTACCAGCAGCCGGTAAAAGAATTGGAACGTTACTATACAGAACAGGTTGTATATACAGACAGGGAGATTTCAGGAAGCTGCCAGTTACCAGGCGTCCATGGAAGGGTGCTGGATTTGTCAATAGAATTGCAAGAGGGCAGCTATGAGGAGTTTAGTGTCTTATTTGCAAAAAATGAGAAATATCATATCCGTTTCCGTTATGTCTGTGCTACGCAATCTATTGAATTTGACAGGACTTATTCGGGAATGGTAAGAGATGCGGTATGCCAGAGAAGCATGAAAATTAAGCAACCAGAGGGGACTTTGAAACTACGTTTCCTGTTAGATAAGTTTTCTGTGGAATTGTTTGTAAATGACGGGGTACAGACATTTACTTCCACCTTTTATACTCCGCTTGATGCAGAGGATATTGTTTTTATATGTGACAAAAAGGTAAAGGTAAATATTGAAAAGCACACCATTGCATTGGACAGGGGAAGCGGAGAAAAGTAAAAACATAGCCGGTTGGTTTCTATCAACTGGCTATGTTTTTTATATATAGGAAACTGCGCTGTAACATGGTGGCTGCCAACAAGGATTTCGAAGCAAATCCTGTTAGCGCAAAAGCGCTGGCAGTGCGCTTTTTAGCTTATCTCTAAAAAATGTAAAATTTTATGAAGTGTGGCTAAAATGCCGAAATTGGCTGTAATTGAATATGATTGAAAATGATAACAAAATGGTGCTTATTTGTGTATAGTAGGATTGGGCGTGTTGGTTAGTATTATAAGGAGTGTTGTATGAAAAAAGAGAAGAAAGAGAATATTTTAGGGAGTATCTGCAATGCGATTTATCAAATCTGGCAGGGAGACCATGCAATCGTATATTTTTCTTTTTACAAAAATATATCAGAGGAGATTTTCGGTGCGCTATTTGGGATTTACTTGATTAAATTTATCTATGAAAGCATTGAGGAGCGTGTGGACTTTAGCAAATTATTTATTATGGTGAGCATTTTTTGCATTATACATGTTATTATCCATTTGACGTCAGCGTTTCACAGCTATTGCCAGAAAATTGCGGAGATGAAAGTTTACAGGCATATTTTCCAGAAAGTTATCAAAAGGGCAAAAAGAATTAAGATAGACCAGTATGAGAACCCTGATTTTTATGATAAGTTTTCAAGGGCGCTAGATGAGGCATTAGAGCAGGGAATTTAGGGGATGCTTTTCACGACATGGGGTGTTGGGGCAATATTTGGGAGCATTGTTGCCTTGGTGATTTTAGCTTCGGTAGATGTAATGCTGATTGTGTTTGCAATCCCGCCGATTATAGGCAGCCTTTATTTTGGGATTGGGGAAAGCAGCGAACAGTTTGCGGCGCGCAGGGATGAAACGGTTGGGAAAAGGAAGATGGAATATGCCAAACGTGTCTTTTATGAAAAGAAATATGCCAGTGAGCTTCGGCTATACCCAATTTCTAGGGTGCTTTTTGGGCTGCATAAGGATGGTTATATGGAGCGGTATGAAAAAAATAAGTCCCACCAGCGCAAAATTGGTATTTACCGTATTATTGAAACACTGCTTTTTGCAGGTATTGTCACATTGGGTTCCTATTTATATATTACCTACCGCCTCAAGGTTGCAGGAAGCAGCGGAAGCGCGGTAGCCGCATATATAGCAATGATTACGGCAGTAGGTTATGTTGTAGACTCTGTTAGTGAAGCCATTGAATATTTTTCCAAAGCCGGGAAGCTTTGTATGTATATGAATAATGTAAAAGAGTTTATGGAGTGTGAGACGGAGGAGGATATAAAAGATGCCGTACTGCCGTCTGATAATATGGGAGAAATTGTATTTGAAAATGTGTCGTACCATTATGAGGGCAGTGAGCAAATGATTATTCAGGGGTTAAATGTGAAAGTCCGCCAAGGGGAACATATCGCGCTGGTAGGGGGAAATGGCGCTGGGAAAACTACTTTGATGAAGCTTTTAATGGGGCTTTATCCGGTTTCAGGAGGCAGGATTTTAGCAGGGGGTAAGGATATCAGCAAGTATGAGCCTTCAGCTTACAGAGATTGCTTTGGAACAGTATTTCAGGATTTCCAGATATTTTCCCTTCCATTAGGGGAAAATGTGTTAATGAAGTCGCCAGAGACGGAACAGGAGCGGCAGCTTGTGGTGGATTCGCTTAAAAAGGCACAGTTTGGCGAAGTTTTGGCGAAGATGCCGAAGGGGATTGATACATACCTGACAAAAGAGTTTGAGGAAGAAGGGTTTGTATGTTCAGGAGGACAGGCACAGAAGGTCGCAATCGCCAGGGTGTTTGCGAAAAACCCGGATGTAGTAATTCTGGATGAGCCGTCCAGCGCGCTTGATCCGATTGCAGAGTACAATATGTACCGCAATATGATGGAAGCATCAGAAGGGAAAACCGTATTTTTTATATCCCACAGGATGTCTTCAGCGCGGATGGCGGACAGGGTTTTATTTTTGGAGCATGGGCGCATTGTGGAGGAAGGCACTCATGATGAGTTGTTAGGGAGAAATGGACGTTATGCAGAAATGTTCCGGCTGCAGGCGCAGAATTACCAGGATGAGATGGGAGGTGGGCTTTATGCGGAGTAATGCAGGAATAGCAAAGGAAAAGCTTCCGGTAAGCCGGATTCTTAGTAATTATGTATATCTTTTGAAGTATGCCTTTGGGAAGGACGCTAGGTTAATTCTTATGATATTTTTCTCATTTATTTCTGCCGGTGTGGGTTATGCCTGCATGGATACGGTTTTTATGAGGGCATTTATTAATTATCTTTCAGATGATAGCTATTCGTTCCATCAAACGGCAGTTTTAGTTGCCGGAGCTACAATTGGGATGGCTTTTTTGATGGCTGTGGAGCGGTGTACAGAAAGCTTTGCGCAGCCAAGGATTATCCGGATGTCGGGGATGATGCAGGAGGAGATGATAAAAAAGGCAGTTACGATGGATTTGATTTGTTATGACTGTGATACCTATTATGATGATTTTGTGGTAGCGGCATCCCAGTTAGAGGATATGGTAATTACGGCAGTTTTTGATTTGGCAAGGATGGGCCGGAATGTTGCTACAGTATTGGTGCTTTCGGGGTTAATTACGGTGATTGACCCTGTAATTGCTATTTTTCCGGTGCTTGGGTTTCTGGTGAATATGTTTTCCAGGTTCCGTATTATGAAGCTGGAATATGATTATGATGTGGAAAAAAAGAAGATTATGCGCCGTGCGAATTATTCTAAAAGAGTATTTTACCAGCCAGAGTATGCCAAAGAAATTAAGCTTTCCCATATAGAAGTACCGCTTGAGAAACAGTTTCACCAGGCAATTGATGAAACAATTGCAGTTTCTAAAAAGTATGGAGTCAGGATATCCCTGTGGTCGCTGGTAAACTGGATAACAGTGTTTACGTTTTTATCCATGTTTTGTGTGCCGCTTTATCTTGGGTATATGGCATTGGTGGCCTGCAGCATTGGGCTTGGGGATGTGGCAGCGCTCAATAAAGCGCAAAGCACTATGCGGAATCAGTTGGATTCGGTAAATTACTGTGTGGAACGGATTCAGAGGGCAGGGCTTTTTTGTGAGCGTTTCCGCAAATTTATGAATTATGAGAGCAAGATTGAAAAAGCACAGGGGACGGTGCAGGTTCCAAAAAGCCAGTCAGTTTTAGAAATTAAGGATATGTCTTTTCGATATGATGGAGCAAAAGAAGATACGCTAAAACATATTAATATGAAGATTCAGGCAGGGCAGAAGGTTGCCTTTGTTGGGGAAAATGGTGCTGGGAAATCTACGTTTATTAAGCTGCTTATGCGCCTGTATGATGTGACAGAGGGAAGCATCTGTTATGGCGGCCATGATATCCGTGAATATAGTACAGAAGAGTACAGGGATATTTTTGGCTCAGTATTCCAGGATTATCAGATTTATGCGGCTTCTGTACAGGAAAATGTCATGATGCAGAATGTTGCTGCGCCAGGGCAAGAACTGGTTGAGGCGGCCTTGGATCAGTCTGGTTTTTTAGAGAGGCTGAATACTTTGCCAAATGGATTATTGACATCTTTAACTAGGGAATTTGCAGAAGACGGCGTACAGCTATCTGGCGGGGAGGCACAGAAGGTAGCGATAGCAAGGCTGTTTGCAAAGAAAGAGCGGATGCATATTGCTATTTTGGATGAACCATCCAGCGCTTTAGACCCAAAGGCAGAATATGAATTAAACCAGAATATCCTGAATAGGGCAGAAGACGCTACGGTTATTTTTATTTCCCACAGGCTTTCTACAACAAGGGACGCCGACTGCATCTATATGTTTGAAAATGGCGAAATTATTGAACAGGGGACGCATCAGGAACTGATGGGGAAAAATGGGCAGTATGCAGAAATGTTTTGCTGCCAGGCGAAATATTACCAGCAGAACCAGGAAATTATCTGTTAGGAAATTTTATAGGGCTGTATTTCCATAAAATACAAATAGATTTGCAATACTTTTGTCATTATTACATAGTATGATACCAAAAGTGCGGTGGGAGACGTCAGTACAACAGATGCAAACTGCCATAATATAAACAGCCAGGGTATCCCGAAAAGAGCAGAGGGATGCCCTGGCTGTTTTTGATAAATTCCTTGACCATAAAAGCACGTTATATTATAATTTTGCCAGAGGCATCAACATTATTTTGTTGGTGCAAATACTAGTCATTTTTAGAGAGAGGTGTAGCTATGAGATATGAACTGACAAAGGATTTGGAAACAGGGAATGAAATGATTGACTGTGAGCACAATGAGCTGCTTCAGGCGGTTAACAACATTGTTGACGCCTGCAATACGGGGAAAGAACGTGAAATTGTAGAGCCTGCTATAACGTTCCTTTTGACGTATGTAGATATGCATTTTGAACATGAAGAACAGCTGCAGAGCGATAATAATTATCCGGATATGGCAGGCCATAAGGCATTCCATGATAGCTATAAGAAGCAGTTAAAAGAAATTGCAGATCAGATTCCTTTGGATAACCCTACAATTGAAGATGTTGTCAAGCTGAATGGCCATATTGCCGTACTGGTAAACCATATTCGCGTAGAAGATAAAAAACTTGGTACATACTTGAAGCAGTTATAAAAATGGAGGAAATGCAATGCATATCTGAAGGTGTATGAAAGTTTCTGGAATGAATTTATAAATGTACTCTGGCATCCTGCCTCAAATGGCGGGATGCCAGGTTAGTTCAATGCCATATTCATCTAATAATTTCTCCTGGTATTCAGGATTGTTTGAAGAACGTGTTAAATCATCGAAACGTTTATTAGAAACTAATAGGGCATTTAATTTATTAATACGTTCAATGCCGCGCTGCTCCCCGATTTTAATACCACGCTCAATACCACGTTTTTCTCCGCGCTGGTCTGCTTCATACATAAACTGGTTATAGTCGCGGATTGCTTTTTCGCGGGCTTCATATTCTAACCGTTTTTGTTTATCCTGGCTGATAACCTGTAGTTTTTGGTAAGCACTTGCAATATAAGGGTCTTTTGTGGCAATCATCTCAAACTCCTCCTTCCGTTCAGCGTTGATGAATTTTGCCCAGAGTAAGACATTATCACTGCTGTCTTTTAGTTCTTTTGGGAGCTTTGGAAGCTCCAGGACATGGAATTCCATTTTGTCTGTATAGATAAAATGGTGAGTGTCCTCCATAATGTGGAAGCATGAGTAAAAATTGGTTTCTTCCTTAAATAACATAAAATCAAGGATGCTGATGCTTACACATTTTTTGAATACATCATATTTTTGGCCCTGCTCAATTTGTTCTGAATACATTTTAGAAAGATAAAACAGGGCGCGGTCTGTCCAAACCTCTAATTTTGAAAGTTGGACTTCAATATCGATTTCAGTATCATTATTTAAAAGTACTTTGACATCCAGGATGCCCAGTTTGTCTTCTTCATAGGTTTTTTGCAGTTCGTTCTTTAAAAGCAAAGTTTCTTTAATATCGTTTGGATTGAGTTTTAGGATGGCGGATAAAAAACCTATCCGTGCTTTTTCATCTGACATGATTTCCTTAAAGGCAAAGTCAATCTTAGGTTTCATTAAAAAATCATTCATAGTTAGCAACCCGCTCCCAGATGAGCAAAATGCGGATGCGCAAGCAGACGCAAAGAGCGCATAAGCGCGGGTTTTGAGAAGAAAGACTTCTATACAAGGAAAGTTCTGAAGAATGCGGTGAAATCAGCATTCTTCGGAACTGTTTGGTGTTTAGGTGGTGTTTGAAGTTATGAAACAATATAATATAAAAATATTTGAGTATTAAAGATACAATAAAAACGCTTTTATTCATTGATGTCAGGTTCCGCATTAGTAGAAGAACTGGATAATGCTGACATTTTATTATACAGAGAAGTTTGGATATTCTCTGTTTCGGGGGCATTGGAAAAAAGAAAATCTTTTAATACATTATACCTTATCATCCTGTTTGTATGCTTGTTTAATCCTTCTGAAGATGCTAATTTGTATTTTTTTAACCAGTCAAAAATTCTTTTTTCGTCATCAGACACATTTAAAGACAAATCCATATTATTATCGAAAATAGAATATAATTTAACAAATTCAGCAAGTTGATTTTTAGTAGAGTCAGTTATATCTATTTTTTCACGTTGCATAAAAAACACTACTGAAAATAAAGAATACAATTGTGCTTTTCTTTTCAAGAATTTTAATATCTCATCTGAAACAAAAAAGTTTCTAATTAAATCTATAGCAGAAATAATGGCACATTTGTCATTTTCAGCATCAGTATAATTATTTTGCAAATCCTCATATGCTTGGTTTAAAGCACGTTGGTCAGTTTGGTCAATGATTCCTTGACGATATAAAAGGACTAAGCTTCCGCAAAATTCAACATCTTTCATACGTTTAATATCTGTATTATTGAATAGTTTATATTTTTCCCAAAATGGAAGTTCAGATAATTCCCTCGTTAATGCTGCAAAATCGCCAGATATACTATTGCGTTTTTCCTGGTCATTAAGGTTATAATCTGTTAAATTCAGCCTTCGGAACATATTAACAATATTTTCACGTGTTGCCCTTCTGTCAATTTCTATAATCATTAATTTATAGTTCCAAAAAGCTTGGCGGGTCTTGGCGGGAAGATTTTTGAAAAACATATTTCCATAGGATTCTTTTGGTTCATCTTCCATTAAATATTGTTTTTTGAGTTTGAATTCATTTGATATGAAGCTGGTTATAGCTTTGATACGTTGTTGGCCATCAACAATGTGTATAATGGACTCCCCTGTTTCAGGGTCAGTTTCAGCGGGCCAAAAAAACAATTCTGGAATTATTAAATTAAGTAAAATAGTTTCAATTAGTCTAATCTTATCTTTTTCGCTCCATACAGCTCTGCGTTGATAAGTATTGTCTATGATTAAAGTTCCATTTCCATACATTTTATGGATTTCATTAATGGTTTTGTGATTGCTTGAAAAATTAAACATTTCTTTCCTCCATTCTTTGTTTTGCAAGACTAATTCCACCAATTTGATATTCCTCTAAGTCTTCCCAGGAACGGTAGATTCTATATGTAATAGGGTGTACAATCTGTAGTTCATCTTGCAACTTTATGTTGATGGGCGAAATATTGGAAAACCATTTTTCTCTAATTGGGTCAAGTTCTAAAATATCTTTTTCGTTAATAAATCCTCTGAAAATAGAACTGGTAATTCTTTGGTAGGGTCGAACATATTGATTTCGTTTAATATTTCGCAATTCATCCCATAATAACCGATACCATTTCTCTGAAACAATTGCAATGTCGATGTCAGAGGACTTGCTTTCTGGCGTTTCTTCATGAAATGGATGAAGTAGTTTGTCTGGCGAAAGGCTGTACCCTGTTTTTGCGCTTCCGACCATTTGAAGGCTATGAAAACTAATTTGGAGCTGAGAAGAAACTATTTCATAAAACCTATCAAGTTTATCTAAAACCTCATCGGAAGGAGTATGTAAGTAATCCACAAAGTACCAGTTATGAGATTTCACAATATGTTTAATAAAAAATTCTTTTGGAGATAGTTCTATAAGGTCTTTTTTTAGATTTTCTTGATTAATCATACATTTCTCCTATCGTATTAAAAAAGTTAGACAGCCATGTGTGCAAATCGGTAGCAATTCCACGGGCTAACAAATATGGAACGCCATTCCCTACCATTTTAAATTTGGTTGAAAGAGATAAGTCCGGTAGGATATCAAAAGCAGTTGGCAAAGATTGAAGTGCTAATGCTTCCGAAACACTGATTCTCCGGGGATAATATGGGTGAAGGTGTACTTCATTATTGCCATAAGCTGCAGTTGGTGAAAAACGCCATCTGTGTAAACGTTTGAATGATTTCCGAGAGGTATCTCCTTCTGCAATCGTATAAAATCGTTCTGTATTTTTAACTGAAAATTTATCCAGGGCATTTGGGTGGTTTAAAACATCATTTTTCTTAAACCAGTATTCTACAGTTAATTCTGGCACTAATCCTGATGGCATGACACTGAATGAATTTTCTCCAAAGGTGTTTTGTTTCGGCCAATCTAATTGTAATATATTATTCAAATCATATTGTTTGCTTTTGCCAAACTGATAGTGAATACGTCTGCCAAAAAAATCCCTTTTAAACCCTATCAAGACAAGTCTGTCACGGTTTTGTGGCGTTCCATATTCCAGAGCATTTTCAATTGAATCAAATAAAGAGTAACCGGCTCTGTATAAGCGTTTTTTTATCAATTCATAAAATTCTTTATGCTTTTTGGTTTGAAAAAGTCCTTTAACATTTTCAAGTACAAAAAAATCAGGTTTCCGCTTAATTATAAGATTTACATAAATGTTTGTTAGCTGTCCGTTTTTCCCATCACTTCCCGCATTTTTTCCTGCGGCCGAAAAATCGGGGCAGGGCGGTCCGCCAACAAATCCTATTATACGGTTTTTTTTAGTATAGTAATCTGGAAAATAAAAATTCCAAAGCGCATCATCTAAAAAATCAGAAACACTTTTATTACTATATCCGTAGACAGGTATATGATAACTATTCCTTCTTGCATATTGGTACGCTTGAAGGAATAGTGGATTAAATTCATTTACAAAAGCAATATTGAACCCCGCCTGTTCAAATCCCAGGTCAAGCAAGCCTAATCCTGCAAAAAAAGAAAAAATATCGACTTGCATACGAAATGCCTCCTAAAAATAGTATGTATTATTCTCCGGAATTAAACTTAACAAGTTTTTCCCAATCAATACTGCCATCTTCTGTGCAAAAATTATTTGAAAACTCACGGACTAACCGGTTCGATGCTTTCATATAACTTTCTTGAAAGCGTGCCACATATTTTTCCGGCAAGTCACCCATATATTCAATTAGTTTAATATAGAAGTCCTCTTCACCCGTAAGTTTCCACCAAAAATTTTTTCCGGCAAGTTCCTGGTATATTTTTGGTTTTCCGCGCCCGGAATCTTTTTTCTTTCCATAGCAGTAGCCTATATAGGCTTCATAGCGGGCTTTGGCCTGCTGTGCCAGCTTTGAGGCAGCCATGAAGTTTTGTTCCTGTCTTTTTTTACTGTCAGCATTAAATACAGAAGGGCCGCTTTTAACAGCAATAGCCGCTATGGTATTGTTTTCATTGTCCTGGATCATAATATCAATGCCTTCCGCTAAAGCTTTGTTTCCATTGCTGGCCGCTATAGCGACAGGTTCGAAAAAGCAGTTGCCGAAGATAGTTTCTTCACTGGAGCTTACAAATGCTGTAAGGACAGAATCAACAATATCTGATGCGCTTTGCATTGCTTTGGCACGATACAGGTATGGATTCTTGCGTTTCATTACTTTGTTTATATTTAAGGTATCTATTTTACTGATAAGGCTTCCGTAAAAAGAGTCAAGAGCCTGTGCGATAGCCTGCACGATTGCCTGTTCATTGTATGTTTTGTTTTCCAATGCAATCACCTCCTAATTCAATGGCATGTTTTATCCGGCTGTGGATGTTTGTCCCACGGAAACGTTTTGTTTGGATGGCTGCGTTATGGTCGGCAACCGCGATGATTGCTTTTCTAAGGGCAACAGCTAAACCCACAGGTACAGCATTGCCGATCTGCCTGTATTTTGCGGCGGTTGTCCCCATAAATTCCCATTTATCTGGGAATTGCTGTATCCGGGCATATTCCTGGATGCTAAGTGGACGGTTCTGTGTAGGATGGCACATCATAGTTGCCTTTTGGACAGGCGATGTGACTAGGGTAGGGGAAGGTTGGTTAAAAGAAAGCCTTCTGTAAAAGCCGACTTTACCCCCGCCGGATTCATAGGCGCCGCCCATAGCCTGCCTGATTAGTTCCGGCGGTAGGCTGCGCCAATTCCCACTTTCAGGCACCAGTTTTAGGAATTCTAAACGATTATTGCTAAAGGGGGTGTATTCTCCGCAATCGTATTCCAAATCTTTGATGTGGTCATTTAAAGTCTGCCAGCGGTAACTGCCGTCCTGGTGCATTTGAAAATGTGTAGGCATGGGAAGGAAAATATCTTCGTTGTCTCTGCTGCCGATTAATACAAAGCGTTCACGGAATTGCGGCACGCCGTAATTAACGGCATCCAATATCCCATATACTGTTTTATAGCCTAATTTTCTAAATTCTGAAAGGATGACGTCAAGCACTGTCCCCAGTTTTTGTTCAGGGTCTTCCTTATCGCGTTCAGGAAGGGGCACATGTTTTAATGGGGCAGACATAATCCCTTTTACATTTTCCATTATAAAAAATCTTGGGCGTATGTAATCGATCATCCGTATGAAATCCATAAATAAGCTGCCACGGGGGTCATTGATGCCCAGCCGTTTCCCTGCTGTGGAGAATGGCTGACAGGGTGGACCGCCGCAGATTAAGAATGGTTCTCCAGGGGACAAGCGGGTGAAATCCAATAATTGCTGGGGCTGGATTCCACGGATATCACCTTCTATAACATTATGCCCGTTTTTCCGCATTGTAGCCGCACAGGAAGGGTCAAAGTCCTGTCCGACAGCTACGTTTAGCCCAGCTTTTTCCAATCCAATATCAAGCCCCATGGCCCCAGAAAACAGGGATATGGCATCCCTATTTTCGGTATTGTCTTTATATTGCAAAATATTCATTTAAATCCTCCATCAGACTTTATCCCCATTAGGGAGGATAAAATTCCTTTCAAAAGTACAGTACAAAACATGGGCAATGTCTTCCAGATCACGGATTGTAAAACTTTCTCTTTTCATCTTTGAATTAAAATTCTGGGGTGTAGTTCCAATGTGCCGCGCTAGAGCGTGTTTGAAAATTCATTCAGGGAACTTTTAGTTCCTTACAATCTGCACTCCCCACTTTGTGCTATATTTAACTCAAATTTAGTCAATGTAGCCCGCTACACCTCCTAAATTTGAGTCAAATCTCCCACAAAGTGTGACGCATATCTTGTAAAAAGCAATTTTCAAACACGCTCTAATCCAGCAACGCTGATATTTGAACGGACACATAATACCTTTATCTGCTCTGAAATATTCATAAGGGTACTTCTTGATAAAACTAACAATTATTTTGATGTTATAAAAATATTATTTTATGTTATCAACACAGTCCATCTCCAAATCAATTGTATCATCAGAAACTCCAATTTGCAACTCAAACCGTAAATCATCAATGGCCTCAATACATCCAGAAATGTTCTTTAAAATGTCCTGCCCCCAAAAATGGATAGGCACCCAGTCCATTGCTATTAGTTTTAAATCGGCCTCCCGGTCACGTGCCATATTACGTTCTATTTTCTTAATCCAGTAGTCTTTGTTTCTGCCAAGCTGTTGTTTCTTTACCTCCCAATTATACCCATGAAAAAATTCACTGTCGCAAAATATAGCAATTTTATATTTTGTTATAGCAATATCGGGGGAACCAGGCAGGGCTTTATAATTCTTTCTGTACCGGTAGCCCTTATGCCATAGAGCTTTGCGTAATGCTATTTCAATCTTTGTATCTTTGCTTTTGATATGGCTCATTGTGCGGCTTCGTTGTTCAGGCGTCATTGTATCCATAAAAGCCCCTTTCAATATATTTGGTTTATAAATAGGCTTGGTTTGTTGTTTTGTATCAATCATACAGCAAAAAGTGGTTAAATGGAAGATTGAATATTTTTGATAGATTTTGTATGAACGACTAACAAAAGATAGCAGACAGTTAATTTTGGTATGTCTGCTATCTCTAGGATTTCTGTTTTTTCTTTGGGGATTATTGTGATTCGTATCCTCCTTTTCTTTTGGTACGGACATTTTAAATCGGGTTTGGGATAATAGCAAGTTGGTTCTGTGCCATAAACTGCACAAACATTTCGGTCGATTGTTGTTCAGTATTTTGGGGATTTTGGCTTGCTATTCTGTACAGACAGAGTGAACTTGTACCTACCAAAACGAAGGAGGCATACATATGCAGATGGATATCAAATTTGAACTGAAAATAAAACAAAGGCTAAAATTGGCGGAAGAGATCGCCACAGCTCCGCATTTTAATTCTGGAAAATGTGGAATTACGATGAGTGGCATGTTATACTGTTTATATCTTTGTGGATGGCAAACAGGTGTTTTGTAGATGCAATGATAGTAGAAGAATTATTGCAATAGATTTGAACCGATAACTTTTAATTTACCGGGAAATCGAGAGGATATGTCTTTTGGATAGGAAGGAGAGCAGTATTGTGCGAAATATTGTCATAAAAACAGAACGTCTTTTACTTGCACGCAAGGCATTTGGTGTGACACATTTTTGTGCAAGCAAAATGAGGTCAATGGAGTATGAGAGGGTAGAGGTATAGATTTTAGAGAGTTTTATTTGGAGGGTATAAAATTGCAAAAAATAGCAATCATTGAAGATGATACCGACATCTGCAGCATGATAACAAAGTTTCTGGTAAATCACAATTATGAAGTGTATTCTGCCCCGAATGGAAGAGTGGGAATCGAATTATGCCAGAAATTCTTACCAGACCTTATTATTTTGGATTTAATGCTCCCAATCCTAAATGGCGATAGTGTGATAAAGCAATTAAGAACATACACGGATATTCCTGTAATTGTTGTATCTGCAAAAACAATGGTACAATCCAAAATAGATTTGCTGCGTTTGGGAGCAGATGACTATATGACAAAACCTTTTAACCTTTTTGAGTTACTTGCAAGGATTGAGGCTAATTTAAAAAGAAGTGTAGCAGATCCCCAAAAAGCAGATATTCATTTAAAATATAAGGAGATTGAAGTCGAAAATTGTAATGCATATATAAAAGGAGAAATCGTACAATTTACATCAACAGAATTATCAATTTTAATCCTTCTGTTACAATATCCGCAAAAAATTTCCACCTGTGCGGTTGGACGCTCCAAGGAGCATCCAACCTAACTTCCACATTCGCAAAATCCGCGCTTATGCGCTCTTTGCGTCTGCTTGCGCATCCGCATTTTGCTCATTTAAGAGTGGGTTGCTAATCCAACAGCTTGCCTGCATTGCAATAAATTGCATGCAGACAAACTATTGAATTGCAACCGCACAGGTGGAAAATTATTGACAAAATTCACTTAGACTTCTTATTAAAAATCATCAAATCACAATCGGGATTTGTGGAAGCAGAATTATGATTAGATTGCGGACTGTTAGGAAAGAAGATAAAGAATTTTTCTGGAATATAAATCAAAAATATTTGTATGAAATGACATTATACTATCCTGATGAAATGGATAAACAGGGTAATTACCACTATGGATGTTTTGATGCTTACTTTGCTGAGCCTGAGAGAAAAGCATTTTTTATTTACAACAATGAAAAAATGATTGGTTTTGTAATGCTCAATCCTTATTCTGTAATCGGACATAATCCTGATTATACCATAGCCGAATTTACGATATTTCCTTCATATAGAGGAAAGCATTATGCACTTGATGCGGCAAAGTTAATTTTGTTGAGTTATCATGGACAATGGGAAATAAAATACAATGAGAAAAATGTGGGGGCAAAAAATCTATGGACTATTGTAACAGCATCGTACAACCCCCATGTTTATCAGCTAAGCGAACAAGAAACTGTACTTGAATTTATTTACAGTTCCTTACCAATTAAGATAAAGCAATAATTTTAGATTTTCTTTCTTAGGGATATGATAAAAGTAACCCAGCCCAGTTTTTCCTGATTTCAGGAAAAACTGGGCTGTTTCTGCATCAAATGTAGATTATTTTAGCTAAGCGCCGATTTATATTTCTGCTGTGCTTCCATAATCTTTTTTTCTTCTGCAGCAGGTGTTGGGTAGTATCCTTTTGCAGAAGTCAGGTGGAAGATGTCATCCTGGATGTCATGCTCATCTGCTAGGATGTTAAGCATTGAATTGCGTATATTTTCATGCGCGCATTCATTTGAAAATGTGTTGTAATTTGTAGTTGACATTTTGGCTGTTGTCAGGGCGTCTTGTAAAATTTCTTTCTCAGAATATGACTGGTTCATAGTGTGCCTCCTTCTAACCTAATAATGAATAGAGTTCGTTAAAATGTTTCTGATGCCTTTTGGAGACTTCTTCCATTTTAGCGCTTACTTCGTTGTCCTGTGACTGCTTTGCCAGCATCTGGTATTTTTTAACCAGAAGTTCTTCTTCGGCTAAGGATTCATTAATGCAGGAAAGTTCCTTTTCTGATAATTGTGACATAGCGTCCTCCATTTCTTTGGGGATAGCAATAGCGTTATCCCTGCTTTGATTTTTTGTTACAGGGATAGTATGCCTTAATTTTCTTTTTTTATGTGAGGAATGTTAATTAGCCGTGAATAGTATATCGTTACTATTTACAGCCAATCGTAGCAGAATTTAAGTAAATAAAAAATATCCTTCCCTGTGAAGCACTTTCATCATGTGCAGCATGAGAAAGCAGGATTTCTCATTTTC
>CAJUJR010000047.1 GCA_910586605.1 uncultured Lachnospiraceae bacterium
CGATGATGACAGCGTATAGAAAGCTGGGGTTTGACATTGCAGACTATCCGAATGCATATAGGATGTTTGCAAATGAAATCACACTTCCGCTCCATACAAAACTGTCTGATGAAGAGGTGGGCTATATTATAAAAAATTATAGCAAGATTGTTAAGGGATACATATAGGGAAATAATTTCAAACACGCCCTAGTGCTCCATCCAGTTAGAAATTAGAGTATTGGCTACATGTTTTGTGCCAGTGCTAGGCAAAATTTCGACGGCGATGCGGGCATCGGCTAGAAATTTTAACGACGCAGTGGTGCGGAACAGGTGGTTCCATACTCTAATTTCTAACCGGACGGAGCACTAGTATAACGAAAAGTAGCTTTTTCCGGCCTAAATGTCTATCTGCTTCGTTGCCTTCAGTCGCTGTAATACTCGCTACAGCTCAATCATCCGCCGTGCATAGGAACATTTACCAGGCGAAAAATTATTATGGTATTTAATAGCCAAAGTAATAAAACAGTTAACAGGCAGTTTCAAACAGGAGGGGGATATGTTCAGGGAATGGGAAGAGTTGCCGGGATATATGAAAACGGAGGCAGTGCGGCCTTATCATGAAAAAATAAGAAAAAAGAAGTATGTTTTAGTGATAAAACGTATCTTTGACTTTTTTGCCGCAACAATCATGTTGTTCCTTTTTTTGCCAGCAATGCTTATTATCTCTTTTCTGATAGCCAAAGATACGGAGGGTGGTGTGTTTTTTTGCCAGGAAAGAATTACACAATATGGAAGGAAATTTAGGATTATTAAGTTCCGTACAATGGCAGTTGATAAAAAGGGGAAAGGGACTCAGGTTACATTGCTAAATGACTGCCGGGTTACAAAGATAGGCAGGATATTAAGGAAATACCGTTTGGATGAGCTTCCCCAGTTGATAAATATAATTATGGGGGATATGAGTTTTTGCGGGACGCGTCCAGAGAGTACATATTATGTTAAAAAATATAACCCCGAAATGTTTGCAACGCTTCTGTTGCCAGCTGGGCTTACCTCAGAGGCAAGCATCCGCTATAAAGATGAGGCAGAGTTATTGGCGACTGCGGAAGATGCAGATAAAGTATATTTGGACAAAGTCCTGCCTGAGAAGATGAAATACAATCTTGAAAGCATACAAAAATTTACTTTGTTCAGGGAAATGGCGACATTAATAAAAACCATCCTGGCAGTGGTGAGATAATCAAGGGACAAAAAGATGGAAAGAGGATTAGTATCAGTAATTATGCCAACATTTAACTGCAGTAGGTTTATTGCAGAAACAATAGAATCTGTCAAGGCACAGACATATAGGCACTGGGAAATGATAATTGTGGACGATTGTTCTTCAGATAATACAAAGGAAATTGTACGTCATTATATGGAGAAGGATACAAGAATCCATTATTGCTGTTTAGGGAAAAATTCTGGCGCGGCAGCGGCCCGTACACTGGCCATGAAATTAGCGGAAGGTGAATATATGGCCTTTTTGGATTCAGATGATTTATGGATGGAACGGAAGTTGGAAAAACAGATTGGTTTTATGAAAAGATATAATTTGGCAATTAGCTGTACATCGTACAGGCAGATTGATGAAGAAGGGAAACCAGTTGGCAAAACCATCAATGCATTGCCAAGGACGGGCTATAACCGCGTGCTTTTGGACTGCCCAGTAGGCAATTCAACCGTTGTATACAATGTGGGGAAAATGGGCAGGTTTCAGGTGCCAGATATTAGAAAAAGGAATGATGATGCGCTCTGGCTTCAAATGCTGAAAAAAGAAAAATACATATATGGGATGAAAGATGTTCTGATGGAATACCGTATCCGCAAGAATTCTATATCCAGCAACAAATTTGCTTTAATAAAATATCATTGGATTTTATACAGAGAAATTGAACATTTAAGTGTGAAAAGAAGTTTATTCCATATTGGGTACTGGTGCATGATAAAAATATTAAAGGTTAAATAGGGGCTAGTGTGAAACTTAATATATCTAAGGCAGCAAAAAACACTGCCTAAGATATATTAAGTTTCACACAGGAAAAATGCAGAAGCAGCATTTTTCTAATGTGAACTTGTTCGCTATACTATTTGAGCCGCCAAAGGCGGCACGGGGGATTATTATGAAAATATCGGTTTTGGTACCGACGCTTGGAGCACGGGAAAAAGAGTTGGAACGGCTGCTTTACAGCCTGCATCAGCAATTATATAAAAATTTTGAGGTGATTCTCGTTGTACAGGGGAATTATCTGTCTGTAGAAAAAATTGTAAGTTCTTTTTGCAGCCTTGCAATCAGGAAAGTCTATTTACAAGAAAAGGGCCTGTCTAAAGCAAGGAATGTAGGATTAAAAGAAGTTACAGGAGATATTGTGGTTCTTTCAGATGATGATTGCTGGTATCCAAAAGACGCTTTTGGGAAAATTGCAGATATTTTCCAGAAAGAGCCATCTGTAAAGGTAGTTTTAACACAGATATATGATAAAGAGAGAAATGTTCTATATAAATCTTACCTGCATAAGAAATGTTATATATCGAATAAACTGCAGCTTATGTCTAAATCTTCTATTGAAATCGCATATAGGAAAAATGGGATAAGAAGCAGTGGGTTTGATGAACGGCTGGGGCTTGGGGCAGAATTTGTGTGTGGGGAGGAAGTGGACTTCCTGATAAGGAATTTTTGCGAAAAAGAATATTTATATATTCCGGCAATTACAGTATACCATGCCAAAAAGAACTGTAAGAGCAGCCATCAGCAGGTGGTTGCAAAAGGTGCATTATATAAGAAAAATTTTAACTTTGTAGTTTCTTTTGGCGTACTTGCCAGGGATTTAATTGTAAAAAGAGAAAATAATATTAAGGATTTTTTTAAGGGATATTATGAATATAGTAAAAGAAAAAGTTAAGCTTTACTTAGCGTATCCATCCTGGCATCAGGAAATGAACCGAATCAAACAGTCAAATAAACCTAAGATATTTTTGTTTGGCACTCCTGTGCATGGAAATCTTGGAGACCATGCAATTGCTGAAAAGGAGAAAAAATTTTTAGGAAGATATTTTTCAGAGTATGAATTATTTGAAATATTGATGCCTTTATATCATACAGAAAAAAGAAAGATAAAGCAATATGTTGTTCCTGAGGATATCATAGTGGTATCTGGCGGGGGATGGATGGGAAACCTCTGGCCGGAAAATGAAAAGGTAATCAGGGAAATTGTTGCAGGCTATCCCAAAAACAAGATTGTGATACTTCCACAGACAATTTATTATACCAAGGACATAAGGGGAAAAGCAGAGTTTGGAGCCACAAAGGAAATATTTGAGAAACATAAAGATTTACGGATTTTTATGAGGGAAGAGAACTCTTATCTTTTTATAAAGGAAAAACTTTTGTTAAAAGGGAAATCATTTGTAGAATTAGCTCCTGATATGGTTTTATATGGGGAAAGAATAATGCCAAAGGGCATAAAACATAACAAGAATAAAATAATTAATGTCTGTTTCCGGGATGATTGCGAAGCTGCACAGCATCATACAAAATATTTCATAAGGAAATTAAAAGAGAAATTTGTAGTAAATACAGTAACTACTGTATTAAAGGCGCCTGTAGCATTATGCCAAAGGGAAAATGCATTGCATTGTTCCTGGAGGGAGTTTAGGGATGCAGACCTTACAATTACAGACCGGCTGCATGCAATGCTGTTTTCTGTTATAAATGGGACGCCATGCATTGTTATGGATAACAGGACAGGGAAAGTTTTTGGTGTGGCAAAGTGGCTGGAAAGCACAGGGATGGTTAAACAAGCGGTTACGGTTAACCAGGCGGCCAGATATGTTATAGAATGTTTAAGCCCTGGTGATGCAGTTTTTAGTGAATTGCAGCTATTACCTTATTTTGAGAAGATGGCAGAGGGGATACGAAAGGGATAATAATGAAAATAAAGAGGCTTTTGCTTATAAATGTGCCAATTATGAATTGTAATTTGGGTTGTGAATATTGTTATATTTCGGCGCTTGGCCAATCCCAGAAAGGGGCGGCAAAATTTAAGTATCCGCCGGAATATGTGGGGGAGTGTCTGTCGAAAAAACGTTTGGGTGGTACTTGCATAATTAACATGACTGGGAACGGCGAAACACTTGTACCAAAAGAAGTACCGCAGTATATTTACCATTTGCTGCTGCAAGGGCATTATTTGGAAGTGGTGACAAATGGGACATTAACGGAAAGGTTTCATACGATTGCCCAATTCCCAGGAGAATTATTAAGACGCCTGGAATTTAAGTTTTCTTTTCATTATGCAGAATTAAAGAAACGGGGATGGCTGGGCAGGTTTTTTAATAATGTAAAAACCATGCAGGAGAAGGGCTGTTCTTTTACTGTTGAATTAATGCCATATGACGGCCTTGTAGCTGAAATTGATACAATATTTGAGCTTTGTAGGAAGGAGCTTGGCGCAGCATGCCAGGTAACGGTTGGGCGGAATGATTTGACTAGAAATAAAGAATTGCTGACAGATATGACAAAGGCGGAATATAAGAAAACATGGGGACGGTTTCAATCTACTATGTTTAGGTTTAAATTGGCCATTTTCCAAAAGAAGGTAAAAAATTTTTGCTATGCCGGGGCATGGACGCTGTATATAGATTTGGGGACAGGGGCGGCAAAGCCATGTTATGGGCAGTTATGTAACCAAAATGTATTCCAGGATATAGATGTCCCGATTAAGTACCAGCCAGTTGGGAAACATTGCAGGCAGCCATATTGTTATAACGGACATGCCTTTTTAACTTTGGGGGTTGTCCCAGAACTAGATACCCCTTCTTATGCAGACATAAGGAACAGGAGATGCAGCGATGGGAGAGAATGGTTGTCGCCTTGCGTCAAAGAGGCTTTTTCACAAAAATTATCTGATAATAATGAGATATGGGGCAGTAAAAAAAGAATGTTATATGAAGTGAAATATGTTTTTCATTTTATTGGTGCAGTATTTTATGATTGGAAAGAGATATATGAAAAAATAATTAAAAGAAGATTCAGATAGGATGGTATGGTTGTGGTGAAGGTTAAAATAAAAAAGAGAAAAGCTTACAATGCAGATAAAGCTGATTTGCTTTCTTTATTACTAGTAATTTATATTTATCTCCCATTTTTGGGAAATCTATTAAACCATACGTTTTCAGTATCGTTTATATATGAATATCTTTTCTATTTAGTAATTGCTGCTTGTATGCTAATTTGCATTATAAGGGTAAACAGAAAGGGATGCATTTTTTTAGCAGGGTTTGTTTGCGCCATTTCCATTAACTTTTTGGTGGCTTCATATCATCATTACGTTTTAGTGGAGGGATTGCAGGCTTTTGTTGGTATTGCCATTCCCTGTATTTGTATAGCAAACAGGCTCTTTGATATACAAATATTTCTTACGAAATGGTATCAATTTGCGCTATGCAGCGTGCCATTATGCCTGTTGGCAATTGTCCTGGTAAAGATGAGGTTGGCGGATTATTCCATTTTTACAGAAATTTGCGTGCCAAATGTCTTTATTTTATCTTATATGCTATTGGAGGGTGCTGCAAATAGGGTTCAGATTTATATAAATGTTCTTATAAATAGTTTACTTGTTTTATTTTTGGGAGGCAGGATGTCAGGAATCGCCTCGGTGTGTATGCTGCTGTTTGCTTTTTTGTTTTCAGCAAGGGTCAGTTTCGGGAAGAAGATTATTTTGCTGGCGTCAATTTTGTTCTTCATAGTCCTAGTTTTTAATAATTTATATGAAATATTTTTCTGGTTAAACAGTAAATTAAAAGAGCATGGGATTTATTCAAGAAGTATTACCTTGCTGATTGGGCAATTGGCGGGCAAAGGGGTGTATGTGACAGGGCGGGATGTATTATATTCTTTATGTATTGAATATGTAAAAGGAAGGGGAGGCCTGCCAGGAGGGTTCGGAGTCCCGTTATTTATTACTTCTGGGAAATATTATTATACCCATAATATCATACTGCAATTCTTAGTATCGTTTGGCATCGGGGGAAGTATCCTGGTTGTGGGGATGATGAAAACGCGTTTCCGTTTTTTAAGGAAAGCAGCAACAAAGGAATGCAGGCGTTTCCTATATTTTATGCTGTTTTCCTATCTGTTTATTGGGATGACAGGTTCTAGTATCTGGATTCACTATCTGTCAACTATATTTATTGCAGTATTCTTTTTTGGGAGTGGCAGGCAGTACCAGGTAGAACTGCCACAAAAAAGTGGATTAAATAGAGGGATGGGTAGGAGGTTGCCCAATGAAGAAAATATTAAATAAAGCGATAGGGCGCTACAAGGAAACCCCAGATGAGATGAAGGCGTCGGTGTGGTATACCGTAGGCAATATTGCCCAAAAAGCTGCTCCTTGGCTGGTGATGTTTGTGTTGACGCATTATCTGGCGACAAAAGATTACGGTGTTTATACAACATTTATGTCATGGCTGGAGGTTATGGAAATTATTGTTACGCTTAGGATTTACAGCAATGGATACCTTACAGGCCTGGTACATCATAGAAAAGACAGTAATTTATATACTGCGGCAATGCAGTCTTTGTGTTTTGTGTTAATTGCAGCCTGGCTTGTAGTATATTTGCTTTTCCATAGATGGATTAATGATTTTATAGAAATTAGCATGCCGCTTGGTATTTTGATGATTTGTTCTTTTTTGGGGATGGTTGGCTATGGGCTGTGGTCAGCAAGGCAGCGTATGCAGAACCATTATAAAAGGATATTTGCTGTTACCGTGTTATATGGCTTAGCTGGGCCTGTAGCAGGGGCATTATCTGTTTTCTGCAATTTTAAACATCCAGTATTTTATGTCATTTTTGTTAGGACAGTTATTCAGTTATTTGTGGCCATCCCTTTTTTTGCATCAAATTATAAAGGTTCATCAGCTAAATGGGATAAGAGATATGCGTTAGAGGCTCTAAAATTTAATATACCGCTGATGCCTTATTATTTATCTATGGTTTTATTGAATCATTCTGACCGTTTGATGATACAAAAAATAAAAGGATATGAAGAGGCGGCGGTATATAGTGTGGCATACAGTGTATCCATGATGGTTTTTGTAGTTAGTGGGGCAATAAACTTGTCGCTTCAGGCATGGCTTTTAAAAGCGTTAAAAGAAAATGACAACAAGACAGATAAAAGTAGGATGATAAATACTGGAACGGTTATCGTTGTATTTTTTTCTGCTTTGGAAATGATTTTGGGACCCGAGCTGATTGCAGTATTTGGTGGGAAGAAGTATGCCGAAGCAGTATGGGTAGTGCCACCGCTTACTGTATGCGTCATTGTAATGTACATCTATCAGCAGTATTTGAATGTGTTGTTTTATTTGGGGAAAACCAAATGGATTTTAGTTGCTTCTGTTACCAGTGCAGTATGTAATATTGGCATGAATACTATTCTTATTCCGGTGTTTGGTTATGTAGTTGCTGGCTATACATCAATGGTAAGTTATTTGCTTGTCATGGCGTTCTATTTATTGATTGTGAAAAAAGAATGCAGGAGGGAAGGGATAGAAACAAGGATTTTTTTTGATACTCCGTTTCAAATGGCGGTTTTGCTGGCCTTTCTTTCTTTAGCGTTTTCTATGATGGTTTTATATAAAACAGCGTCCTTACGTTATGGGATGGTATTGGCTATAGCCGTTACTGGGCTGTTTGCCAGCATACAGGGAAAACGGGCTATGCTATACAAATGGAAAAAAGCAAGGGCAGTATGTATTGCATTACTTGCTATTCTGGCGGCAGTATTGTTTTGGCCAACAGCAGCGTTTTTTGAGGAAAAATATGAGATGGGTAAATGCCCTTCTTTATATGCAGACAGGATCTATGCCATTCCGGGAAAAGATGGAAAGGCAAATGGCTTTACCTGTACAGGGTTGTATTATGATAAGGAACGGCAGCAGTTTTATATTGGGAATATTGGAAAAGATAAGCCAGGGGAATCAAGGTTCCATGCATCTATAGAGATTGTCTGCCGCAATTTTTCTTCAATTTCTGAAAGTATTGAATGCTATAAAGTTTTTGAAGATATGGGAGATATACAGGGGGTTTGCATGGATTTGGAGGAGACAATCTGGCTATGTTCTTATGCAGAAAATTTAGTAAGGCAGATTGACAGGGATGGTGAGCCAATAAGTGAATTTCCAGTAGACGCCCCTTCAGGGATTGCATGTGATAATGAAAATGGCACATTATGGGTTTTGACAAATAAATATCTAATTCATTATACAAAGAAAGGAGAAACATTAAAAAAGATACCTATGGAAAAGAAAGGGCAGGATCAGCTATATTTAGATTCTGCCCACCAGATATTATATATTTCTGTAGGGGATAATTATTATGGAGATAGTTATATTTATACAGTGGACTTAAATACTGGGCAGATAACATTGCGCTATGTGTTAAAGGACTCTTATGCAATTGAAGGGATTACGCTGATTGATAACGAACTTTATGTATTAAATGATGGGTATTACCATAATGCAAAGATACCATTTAATCAAGTGAATGTTTACAGGCTTTCTGAAAGCATGTTTTGATTTTGGCATATATATTTATGGAGGTATGGTTCAATGTGGCTAACAATTGCCAAGCTTATACTTTTTTTACTTTCCAGCATAGGGTACTGGGAATATTTTAGGAGAAAAACAAAAATAACCCTTTATTTCCTGCCAGCTTTTACGGTATCCTGCCAAGTTACAGTGTTGTTTGCGGCTGGGCTGCTGAATTGCCTGGCAAAAACCGTTTTTCTTCTGTTTGTAACAGGGCTGTTTTTGGCGGTTTTTTATAGTGTAAGGGATTTTCGGGAGCGTAGCAGTGCCAAAGGGGGAGGCTTTGGTTTTTTCCGTTACTATTTCAGCATCGGGTATCTTTATTTTTTTGTAACTTTAGGGGTGGTTTGCCTTGCAGTCAGAGGGCGTATTTTTTTACATTATGACAATTTCTCCCACTGGGCATTGGTAGTAAAGAATATGCTGCAGGCTGACAGGTATCCCAATTTTCAGGATACTTTGGTAACGTTCCAGGAATATCCGCTTGGGAGTGCGTCGTTTATCTATTATTTTAGCAAGGTAGTTTCAAAGGCGGAGAGTATTCAGATGCTTGCGCAGGCATTTATGATGGTAAGTTTCCTGCTTCCTATTTTTAAATATGTAAGGAAACAGAAATGGGCTGCCCTGGCTTTTATGGCATTGTTTACGAATTTTATTTTCTGCTATAACACAGGGATAAATGACCTTTTGGTGGACACGTTGCTGCCATTGCAAGGTGCTGCTCTTTTGCTGTTCTTCTGTTCAGAGTGCCTTCCGCGTAGCAAAGCAGTAGATGGGGGTGTTTCAGTGCTTTATGCCATCCCTTTTTTTTGCATGGCCATGCAGGTTAAAAACTCTGGCGTCTATTTTGTGGCAGTAGGGTGCATCCTTGCTTTTTATGGGGGATTTAAGGCAAAAGGGCAGGGGGCATGGAAGTATCTTGTTACCGCCGCCGCTCCATTTTTTTCTCTTTATTTATGGAAAGCCCATTGCAGTTATGTGTTTGCAGCGGCAACTGTTTCCAAGCATGCGATGACGGCGGAAAATTATGGGCAGGTCTATTCTGAAAAATCTGTGGGGGATATTAAACTGGTTGCCCAAAAGATGCTCCAGTTTACTGTTTCGGGGAAAGATTTATACTGCTTAATTGCTTTTCTGGTATTTTCTGGGACAGTTGTTTTTTTCCTGGGAAAGGGTGTAAGGAAAGCATACTCCTGTTTTATAGGGGCGTCGGTTTCCCTTTATCTTACATACATGGCAGGCATGCTTTTTATGTACCTGTTTTCCATGCCAGGTGGGGAGGCGGCAGCTCTTGCTGGTTCAGAAAGGTACCGTAGGACTATTTTTATTGTAATCTATTATTTTGCTGTAATTATGGTGTTACAGTGCATCCCTGAGATAGCGGGAAATTACCGGGGGGGTATACAGCGCAGCCATGGTGCTTTTGCTTACCATCCTCTGGAGGGCGCAGTTTGGGCAGTTTACCACTATCTTTGCACCAGATGATGCCAAAGAGCGGCTTTGGTTTGAACATGCAATCAGTGAATATGCCGTAGGGGCAGGACAGTCCTATGCCGTCTGCGTCCCGGCAGAGGATACGGGGTATGTGTATTACCTATGCAAATATCTCTTATCCTCATCCAATATTTCAGTAAGGGCAGTGAAGGGGGAAAGGCAGACAAAAGACCTGCAAAATTTTAATTACGTCTTCCTCTATGACCGTGGCAATGAAATCCTGGATAACTGGGCCAAGGCGCAATACCCTGCGCAGGCCGGGAAGCTGGTTATCAAAACAGCGGGGGAGTAGGATGAGGATACCAGTTGTGATCCCGGCTTATGAGCCGGATGGAAAATTATTGGATTTGTGCAGGTCTTTGGTGGAAAGTGGCATAGGGGATATTGTGGTGGTTGATGATGGGAGTGGTAAAGAGTACCAGCCTGTTTTTAAGGCGGTACAGGAAGAATGCTGTGGCGTTGTGCTGAGGCATGCGGCGAATATGGGGAAGGGACGTGCGTTAAAGGATGCGTTTAACTTCTTGCTGAATGAAAGGGAGGACTTGGTTGGTTGTGTCACGGCAGATTCTGATGGGCAGCATACGGTTAAGGATATCCTGAAATGTATGGAGGCTTTGGAACAGGACCATAACTGCTTTATTTTGGGGTGCAGGGATTTTGACCAGCCAGATGTCCCGTTTAAAAGCAGGTTTGGGAATAAGCTGACACAGAAAGTATGTAAAGGGCTATGTGGCATTGCGGTGTCGGATACGCAGACAGGGCTCCGGGCAATCCCAAAAGAATTTATGGAATATCTTTTAAATACCAGTGGGGAGCGGTTTGAATTTGAGACAAATATGCTTGTGGAGAGCAGGGGGCGTTTTGGGATTGTGGAGGTTATGGTTGAAACGGTCTATGATTCCAAGACAGAGCATAAGACGCATTTTGACCCAGTCAGGGATTCCATACGGATTTATAAAATATTTGGGGGCATCTTTTTTAAATTTTTGGTCTCTTCATTTTCCTCGAGTATTTTGGATATCCTGCTTTTTTTACTGTTCTGCCCTCTGTTACAGGCGGCTGCCCCTTTGTGGTATGCAGCGGCTGCAACAGTCCTGGCAAGGGCAGTGTCGGCGTTTTATAATTATCTGGTGAATTACAAGGTGGTATTTCGGAGCAGTGAAAAGCACAGCAGGTCTGCCATAAAATATTTTACCCTTGCTGCCGTACAGATGTGTGTAAGCGCTTTGCTTGTGACAGCAGGCATCTATATATTTTACATGCTGGAAGAAGTAACAGTGAAGATAGTAGTGGACATTGTTTTGTTCTTTATCAGCTATCGGATACAGAACAGTTATATTTTCAGGGCAAAGGGGTGATTGCATGTTAAAGGAAAAATTAAGCGCAGCCGCATATAGAAGCCTGTTGATTATATTGGCGGCTGCGGCAGGTATCTTAATTGTGCTTTTTGGGAGGACAGAGCTTGGGTATAGCCCCAAGGAGAATGAGGTATTGTCCGTAAACGGGGCAGAATCAGGCCAGATGGAAATTACCGATAGTTACACAGTCCAGATGGCAGCATCTGTTTCCAAAAACATTCTGCTAAAAGATATTTCTGTTTCTTATTGTGCTCCAAATGAGAGTTTTTCAGGGACATTGGTTTTTTCTGTTTCAGATGGGGAAGGGGAAAGCGTATTCTGGGGGGCTTTTGCCCTTGGCCGGACATTGGATGCCATAGAAACCAAGACATTTGATGTTGCAAAGCATTTACTGGAAGGGGAAACATATTCTGTAAGCTGCAATGTAATAGTAAATACGGGAAGTATGCGTATGTTACTGTCTAATTTCAGGGGCTTGCCAGAGGGCATACTCTATATGGGGACAGAAAAGGGAACTGTGCTTTCTGGCTATGGGTACCAGGATTTGGAGAGGATGAGGTGGGGGGATGTTTTCCAGGTTTTCCACCCTGTTCTTTTTGCATTGTTTCTATTTGTGTTGGTAAGGAGAAAATACAATGGGGCAGATGGGAGGTTTGATAAGGCGGTTTATAAAGTCTCCTGTTTTATCAGGAAAAAGTATAGCGATGTATTCCTCGCAGGGATATTTCTGTTTATAGCATTATTTGTTTTTTACTATGCATATTGTGCAGAAATACATATTTCCCCGGATTCATCCAATTATATGCGGGCGGCGGATTCGATTCTGCGTGGCAATGGGTTTTATTATATGGCGCATTCCGGTGACAGGGATGCCTGGTTTGCCACATGGCCGATTGGATATCCATTTCTGATTGCCTGTATGGCTTTTATTTTCCAAAGGAATGTATACCTGGCATCAAAAATTTTGTCTGTACTTTTAGCAGGGGTGCTCCTTATATTGCTGCGGTGTAATTTTAAAAAGGATGCATGGCTTTATAGTTTTTGCCTTGTTAACCTGGGGTTTTTGTCCATCTATAAATTTACATGGAGTGAAACCCCGTTTATACCGGCTCTTGTTATTTTTGCCCTGGTGCTTACGAAGATTGTTACAGGAAGCCATGTGAAAAAGCGGTGGTATGTATTTTTATGCCTTAGCTGTGTTTTGTCATTTTTAATGAGGTATTTTGGTGCAGTTACCGTGATGATAGCTGCCGTTTTTTTAGCGGGGTATATTGCGCTGTACCTGCTGGTTCCCAAATTTAATACAAAAGAAACTAGAGGTAAGATTGCCGGGCTGTTCTGGGCAGAGGCAGCGTCAACTGCGGCAATATGTTCTTATCTGTATATGAATTACAGGATGGCAGGTTCTTTTACAGGGCAGGACAGAGCGGTTTGGAAGGATGACTATTATCAGTTGGCAGTAAACCTCTATGATGCGCTGCTCCAGGAAATATGCAATGCTGTGCGGCTGGCGATGCCTGCAACATTTTCATTGGCAGGCATAGGTGGCAAGGCGGCAATTGCCCTGCTGTTTTTGGGTGCTGTCCTTTACTTGGGGTGGAAAAAGGCAGATAAGGTGGATTACAGGTTTATCTTTATTTTTACTGGAATTTTATATGATGCGGCATTTATTTTTATCCGTTTCCATTCATCAATGGACGGGTTTGGCTACCGTTTTTTTGTCCCAGGCAGCATCCTGGTGATGGTTGGGGTAATCGGTTTTTTTAAAGATGGGATAAATAGGCATATCCGGCAGATTTATCCGGCTGCTGTTTCTGTGCTTGCAATATGTATTGGGACGCTGGCGTTCCATTGCAAGGAGTTCAATGCGTCAAATACTGCGTTTGCAGATTTTACAGCACAAATTCAGGAAGAATATGGTTCTGTGCCGCCGGAATCGTTGATACTGGGTTTTGCGGGGGATTACCGCCTGTTTGGGATAAGGACAGATATCAGTTATACGGCGGAAACAATAAAGCCGGAAGATGAGATAGAAGATGTTTTTGTCAAATATGCAGGGCAGAAGTATATTTCTGTCAGCAATGAGGTGCTGAAAGAGATTGTAATAAACAGCCCACAGGCCTATACCAGGTCGGTGGTGGATTTTTTTGCGCAATATATCAATGCAGGTACGCCAGATAGCGGTTATACTACGTTTTTGGTACAGGATAGGAGCCTGGTACATCGGATGATAAATAACTAGTAATATTAACATTTATTTGACAAGGAACTGGAAAGAAAGGAGAAGGATATGGACGGGAAAGAAGAAAAAGGAAAAAGGAAGATAGGGCTGATTTATCCGCCATGGAAGATGTACCAGAGAGGGGAAGACCGTTCCCAGGGGAATATAGAGGATTCCTCAGCTACAGCAATGCGTGCCTGTAATGACTTAGGGTATGCGGCGGCAGTCCTTTTAGAGAAGGGGCATCAGGTTTTTTTGCGGGATTTCCAGACGGAAAAATGCAGTATGAGAGATGTGATTTTCGATTTAAAGCGGGAAAAACTGGATGTTATATGTATCAGTACGACAAATGCAACAATTTATGGAGATATTGAAGTGATTAACAAAATAAAAAAATATTTCCCTAGTTTGCATGTTGTTTTGAAGGGTTCTATTTTCTATAACCCAGAAATGAAGATGTTAGATTTGCTGGATTTGGGGAATATAGATTTCCTAATTGGCGGGGAAATTGATTTTGCAATTAGGAATATTATAGATGAGCTTTATGGCAGCCAGGAGTATGGTGATGTGGATAACATATTGTATAAGGATAAGGAAGGGGGCTGGGTGAAGACGAGGTTTCATGTATGGGGCGAGGATTTGGACGGCCTTCCGTTCCCAGCAAGGCATTTAATGAAAAATGAGCTTTATGTACGGCCTGACACAGGAAGACCAATGGCTACCATCCAGGCTGCGAGGGGATGCCCAGCTTCCTGCATCTATTGCCTGTCGCCAGACATTTCTGGTAAGAAAATCCGTAAAAGAAGCCCGCAGAACGTATTTGGGGAAATCAGGGAATGCTATTTTAAATATGGGATCAGGGATTTCTTTTTTAAGGCGGATACATTTACAATAGATGCCGGGTGGGTTACTGCCCTCTGCAAGCTAATTATCCAATCGGATCTTTACCAGAAAATCGAATTTACGGCAAATTCAAGGGTAAACCCGCTTAGCAAAGAGGTGCTTGCCATTATGAAAAAAGCGGGATGTTTTGCAGTTGCATTTGGCTTTGAGAGTGGGAGTGATGAAACTTTGAAAAAAATCCGGAAGGGGACTACGGCAAAGCAGAATATACAAGCGATGCATTGGGCGAAGGAATTAAAGCTTCCAGTCTATGGGTTCTTCATAATAGGGTTCCCGTGGGAAACCAGAAGGGATATTGCACTGACTGGAAAGCATATTTTTGAGTTGGACCCGGATTTTATGGAAATCCATATTGCCCTTCCATATTATGGGACAGGGCTATATGAAGAGTGTAAGAAAGAACAGGTTTTAGAGGAAAATGTGTGGGGGAGCGATTATTTCCATTCAAGCACATCTGGGACAAAATATGTCCCTATGGAGGAATTGGCAGAAATCAGGAAAAAAATAATGCTTCGGTTTTATCTACGCCCATCCTATATTTTAAAGAAGGCTGTTTATAGTATAAAAAGGCCGGTGGTACTTAAGAATTACATGAAATATGGGTTGCGGCTGGTAAAGAACCTGCTTTTTCCTGCTGGTTTTAATAGAAGGGGTTAGGGGAAATGCAATGAAAAAAGTATGGTTGATTGGTGCAAATTCAGATGTGGCGAAAGAACTGATGCTCCAGATGGATGGAAAGTACAGTATAGTGGCGGCGTCTAGGAATTATTGTGCTGTACAGGATTTTATAAAAAAGAAAAAAATAGGCAGGGCTGTGGCAGTTGAACTTGATGTCTGCAACAGGGTCAACCTGGGGACATTTCTTTGTTCTGCTGTGCAGCCAGATATTGTTGTTTTTTGCCAGGGGGTGCTGAAGGCGGGCGGCAATGCAGAGGATTACCTGGATGAAATGGTACAGTGCAATTATGCTGCATGTATACAGATAATTGAAGATGTTTGGAAAGGTATGGCTGACAGGGGGACAGGATGTATTGCTGGGATAACTTCTGTAGCGGCTGACAGAGGCAAAATGTCCAATAAATTGTATTCATCTACAAAAGCAGCTTTTTCTTGTTATTTACAAGCATTAATGCAGGAAGGGGAAAAAATTGGAGTCCAGGTAATTGATATAAAGCCAGGATATATAAGAAGTAAAATGCTGAAAGATAACAGGAAAGCATATACGTCTGTTTTAGCGGCAGAGCCGTCAAAAGCAGCAGCCGACATACTGCGTAAAATAGAAAGCGGCAGGAGTGGGACAGTATATACAAAGAAAATCTGGCGTTTTATTATGTGGTTTTTAAAATTAGTTCCAGAAAAGATTTATAATAAAATGAGTTTATAGCCCTTCTGCCTCAGGACATGGCCTGAAGGCGGAAAATAACAGGAGGAATAGATACCTATGAAAAAATATCTGAAGTTAATCAGGGTAAAACATTATATGAAGAATATTTTGATTTTATTGCCTGCTGTATTAACACAGCAGTTGTTTTGCAGGGAGGCATTTTTTGAGTCTGCCATTGGGATTGCCATTTTTTCTATGATATCATCTGTTATTTATGTGGTGAATGATATCAGGGATGTGGAATCAGATAGGCAGCATCCTACCAAATGTACCCGTCCGCTTGCTTCTGGGGAAATATCAGAGCGGGCGGCAAAGTGTCTGGTATTTGTTTTAGTGATGGGGGTTATTTTTATCTGGGGGGGGGCAAACGAACGTTTTGCTTTTAAATATATACTGGTGCCGCTTTTGTATTTTGTGATGAATATTGCATATAGTATGAAGTTAAAGGAATATCCATTGATAGATGTGTTTATTTTGATGTTTGGGTATGTGCTGCGGCTGGTGTATGGAGGAATTTTGATTGGGACAGGGGTATCAGCCTGGATGTTTCTTACTGTTACAGCAGCAGCATTCTTTTTGGGGTTTGGTAAACGGAGAAATGAGTTTTTGATGTATGGCGATACTGGCAGGGCAAACCTGAAACGTTATACGCTTGGGTTTTTAGACCAGGCATGCCTGATGTCTATGACAACGACTATTGTATTTTATTCATTAAGCTGTGCAGATATGGATACTGCGGTAGCGAAGGCTGGGGTAAATTTGCTTTGGAGCGTACCTGTTGTGTTTATAATTTGTTTAAGGTATTTAATGATATTACATAATGGAAGAAGCGATGGCGACCCAATGGAGGTTTTGCTAAAGGATAAATGGTTGGCGCTGTTATGTGTATTTTATTTTGCGGTGCTTTTGCTGCTGCTGTATGGTTCTGATTTGCTGCATCTGAAAATAGTTGGTTTGTCTGGCACCGATGCTATGTTTCTTTTTCAGAAATCGACCGTGAAAAGTAACGTATAATTTTGCCTTCATTGTACATTCAAATGTAAAATATTGACAATAAGTTACAGGAAAAAGGTGTTCAGTTTGGACGCCTTTTATGTTAGTATTAAGAAAACAGAAAGTCGGGGAGTATTATGATATGGCAAGGACAGTTGGCATTGGGAAACAGGACTTTGGGAAAGTTGTAGCAAATAACAACTTTTATATTGATAAGACATTATTTATCAAAGAATGGTGGGAAAATGATGACGAAGTAACTTTGATTACCCGGCCAAGGCGCTTTGGGAAAACACTAAATATGAGCATGGTAGAACAGTTCTTTTCGGTTGACTATGCTGGGCGGGGTGATTTATTTAAAGAAATGAATCTTTGGAAGGAGGAAAAGTACCAAAAGATTCAAGGAAAATATCCTGTAATAGCGATGAGTTTTGCTGATATTAAAGACACAACCTTTTTGTCTGCAAGAAAGGCAATATGCCATAAGATCCAAAAAATATATCATAAATATGAAGTTTTGCTGGAAGGCAGTTATCTGAACATGGCAGAAAAAGAAATGTTTCAGGAAGTTTCGCCAGAGATGGAGAGTTATATTGCGGCGGATTCGATAAGGGCGTTGTCAGACTATTTAGAGCGGTATTATGGCAGGAAGCCGTTGATTCTTTTGGATGAATACGACACACCAATGCAGGAGGCATATTTGCATGGATATTGGAGTGAAATGGCAGAGTTTATCCAGAACTTGTTTAACGCCACTTTTAAAACAAACCCTTTTTTGGAGAGGGCAATTTTGACAGGAATTACAAGAGTTAGCAAAGAGTCTGTTTTTTCTGATTTGAATAATTTGGTTGTGGTGACAACTACTTCTGATAAATATAGTGATGCTTTTGGATTTACGCAGGAGGAAGTATCAGTAGCTTTGGATGAATTTGGGCTGTCTGATATGGAACAGCGTGTCAAGGAATGGTATGATGGTTTTACATTTGGGAAAAGGACAGATATTTATAATCCCTGGTCAGTTATTAATTTTTTAGATGAAAAAAGGCTGTCAACGTTCTGGGCGAATACCAGCAGCAATAGCCTTATAGGAAAGCTGGTACAAGAATCAGGCAAGGATGTAAAAATGGTTATGGAGAACTTGTTAAATGGGGGAACGTTCCATACAGAGATAGAAGAACAGGTTGTATTTAGCCAGCTTGGCAATAATGAATCTGCAATTTGGAGCCTGTTACTTGCAACAGGCTATTTGAAGGTAGAGCGGCATTGGTTAGACGAGGAAATGGGGACAGAAGAATATGAATTGAGGCTTACTAATAAAGAAATAATTATAACATTTAAAAATATGATTAAAGGCTGGTTCAAAAATTATTCCCCCTCTTATAATGATTGTGTGAAAGCGTTGCTTTTTAATGACATAAAGGCAATGAACTATTATATGAATAAAGTAGCCCTTGCAACATTCAGCAGCTTTGACGTAGGCAATAAACCGTCTGAAAGTCTCGAGCCAGAACGCTTTTATCATGGGTTTGTATTGGGGCTTATCGTGGAATTGTCGGACAGGTATGTAATTACTTCAAACCGGGAGAGTGGCTTTGGGAGATATGATGTTATGTTAGAGCCACGTAATCCCAAGGATGATGCAATTATTTTGGAGTTTAAGGTATATGATGGTGAGGATGAAAAAACATTAGAAGAAACGGTTCAGAATGCCTTAAATCAGATTGAAGATAAAAGATATGGCGCTGCTTTGGAGGCAAGGGGAGTTCTAAAAGGGCGTATCAGGAATTATGGATTTGCATTTCAAGGGAAAAAGGTGCTGATAGGAGGCAGGTAACAGTAATGCAGTAAATGCTGTTGCTCCGGCTGTCAGGTTTATCCGCTTGTAAAAAAGCATGTTGTATGATACATTGTAGTAGGGCTTTGGGACGTAGTTGTTTTAACTGTTCCTGATTACAGAAAGAAAAGGTGAAGGCTGTGTTACGCTTTATATACGTTATAGTAGGAAATCTGCATCGGGCATGGATGATCCCTAAGATGGGCTATTATGCAAGGCATGCAGAAAAATATTCAGAAGAGTTCCGTTATGAATATGACAGGTATGCGATTCGGATTATGAACCATACAGGACGGATACGGACAAAGGCATACGGGATGGATGTCCTGCCAAAAGAGGGAGGATATGTGATGTTTGCCAACCACCAGGGAAAATATGATGCGCTTGGTATTATGCTTTCTCATGACAAGCCATGTTCTATTGTGATGGATGAGGCAAGGTCGAACTTCCCATTGGTGAAGCAGTTCATTGATTTGGTACAGGGAAAACGCCTGAAACTTGATGATTTACGCCAGTCTGCCAGCATTATCCGGGAAGTTTCAAAGGAAGTGAAGCAGGGAAGGAAGTTTATTATTTTTCCTTCAGGCGGGTATAAGCACAGGAATGGGAACTATGTGGACCCATTTAAACCAGGGAGCTTTAAAAGCGCTATGAGGGCAAAGGCGCCAATTGTGCCGGTGGCGCTGGTTGATTCCTGGAAAGTATTTGATTTATGGTCGCTGCGGAAGGTAGAGACGAAAGTTCTCTATTTAAAACCTTTGTATTATGAAGATTATCAGGAGATGTCATCCAAAGAAGTCTGCAATTTGGTATATAACCGTATTTGCAGTGCAATCCGTAATGCAGCGGATAATATAGAACTTGCTTTGATGCAGTGAATATAGATTGGAGGAAAAATGGGACAGACGTTATATCTGGATTGTTTTGCAGGAATCAGCGGTGATATGGTAACAGGCTGCTTGCTTGATTTGGGGGCAGATAGGGAAAAGCTGGAAAAAGCCTTGCAAAGCATGGCCTTAGAAGGATATCAGATTAAAATATCGCGTGTGAAAAAAGCTGGGCTAGATGTATGTGATTTTGCTGTTTTATTGGATAAGGAGCATGAGAACCATGACCATGATATGGATTACCTGCATGGGGATTTTACAAGCCACAGCCATGGCCATGAAGAAAATCATCATGCTATCCATAGCCATATCCATGAAAATGACGGCAGAGCCGCCCATAGCCAAGGTGTACATCATATACATGCCCACCGTGGGCTTATGGAAATTAATGAGATTATCCGCCAGGCTGAGATTTCAGAGCGGGCAAGGGATACAGCCCTCCGCATTTTTGGGATTCTTGCAAAAGCAGAGGCAGAAGCGCATGGAGTCCCAGAAAATGAAGTGCATTTCCATGAGGTTGGGGCGGTTGATTCTATTATAGATGTTGTAGCAGCAGCAATCTGCCTTGATGACTTGGATATTACGGAGGTTATTATCCCATTTTTATGTGAAGGGGGTGGAATGGTCCGCTGCCAGCATGGGATGATGCCAATACCAGTACCAGCAGTTACAAATATTATAAGGAGCTGTAAACTTCCTGTCCGGCCGATTGGGGAGAAAGGGGAGTTTGTCACGCCTACAGGCGCGGCAATTGCTGCAGCGATCAGGACGAAGGGGCAATTGCCACGGCAATATCAGGTTCTTTCATCAGGGATGGGAGCCGGGAAAAGAAATTATGCGCGCCCAAGTATTTTGCGGGGGATGCTTTTACGGGAACAGGAACCAGATTCTGTGGATGTCTGGAAGCTGGAAAGCAATATTGATGACAGTACTGGGGAGGCGTTGGGGTTTACCGCAGAACTGTTGATGGAAAATGGGGCGGCGGATGTTTATTATGCCCCAATATTTATGAAGAAAAACAGGCCGTCATATTTACTGGCTGTAATATGTACAGAAGATAAGATACCTTTGCTTGAAAAGATTATTTTTGAAAATACTACTACTATTGGAATCCGTAGATTTCCTGCCTGGAGAAGTGTGTTGTCCAGGCAGGCAAAGGAGTGTGATACTGCTTTTGGGAAAGTTACAGTGAAAATATGTACGTTTCCAGATGGTACGAAACGTATTTATCCGGAATATGAGAGTATCCGGAAAATCTGCAGGGAACAAAATGCAGTATATTGGGAAGTATGGCAGAGGGTAACAGAAGAATGTAGGAATTTTTTTGCTTGACAAGCGCACATCCCGGCGTTATACTGTCGAAGTGCGCATTTTAGTGCATAAATTTTATGAAATATTTAATTCTAGATTATAGGAGGTGAAATTGATGCCAACATTTAACCAGTTAGTAAGGAAGGGAAGGAAGGTTTCTGCAAAGAAGTCTAATTCTCCTGCATTACAGTACTCTTACAACTCTTTGAATAAGAAGGTTGTGGAACAGAGCTCTCCACAGAAGAGAGGCGTATGTACTGCAGTCCGTACAGCTACACCTAAGAAGCCTAATTCAGCTCTTAGAAAAACTGCCAGAGTCCGTCTTTCTAACGGTATTGAAGTGACAAGCTATATTCCAGGTGAGGGACATAACTTACAGGAGCATAGTGTTGTTTTAATCCGTGGCGGCAGGGTTAAGGATTTGCCAGGTACAAGATACCATATTGTACGTGGTACACTTGATACAGCAGGTGTTGCAAATAGGAAGCAGGGGCGTTCCAAATATGGGGCAAAGAGACCTAAGAAATAGGAAACCACTGTGATTCACTAATTTGGGGAAGTGCCGGATTAATTTTACCAATTAACCTGGTGCGGACACTTAAGTATCGTGAGTACCGATGATTTAATGGATAGCGGCAAGTATTTACCGCTAAATAATGTTAAGGAGGGAAGGAACGTGCCACGTAAAGGACATATACAGAAAAGAGACGTATTAGCAGATCCTGTTTACCAGAATAAAGTTGTCACTAAGCTGATTAACAATATTATGTTAGATGGTAAGAAAGGGGTTGCCCAGAAAATCGTTTATGATGCATTTGACCAAGTAGCGGAGAAATCTGGCAAGGATGCATTGGAAGTATTTGAAGAGGCGATGAACAATATTATGCCTCAGCTCGAAGTAAAAGCAAGACGAATTGGTGGGGCAACGTATCAGGTGCCTATCGAAGTAAGGCCTGACAGAAGACAGGCTTTAGCTCTTCGCTGGCTTACTCTTTTCTCTCGTAAGAGAGGCGAGAAGACCATGAAAGACAGACTTGCTAATGAGATTTTAGATGCTGCTAACAATACAGGTGCAGCTGTTAAGAGAAAAGAAGATATGCATAAGATGGCAGAGGCCAATAAGGCTTTTGCTCACTACCGTTGGTAAAATCAGAAGCATAGGGCGAAATCCTCGGCTTTCGCTCAATACCGTTTATGGCATATCATAAATTAAATTAGGAGGTAAAGGTCTTGGCTGGAAGAGAATATCCACTTGACAGAACAAGGAATATCGGTATTATGGCGCATATTGATGCAGGTAAGACAACGCTTACAGAGCGTATCTTATACTATACCGGTGTTAATTATAAGATTGGTGATACTCATGAAGGTACTGCTACCATGGACTGGATGGAGCAGGAACAGGAAAGAGGTATTACAATAACATCTGCGGCTACAACTTGCCACTGGACAATAGAAGACCATGCAAAGAAAAAAAAGGATGCATTAGAGCATCGTATCAATATTATTGATACGCCGGGACACGTTGACTTCACAGTAGAAGTTGAGCGTTCTCTCCGTGTATTGGATGGTGCAGTTGGTGTATTCTGTGCTAAGGGCGGCGTTGAGCCACAGTCAGAAAATGTATGGCGTCAGGCTGACACATACAATGTACCAAGAATGGCATTTATTAATAAAATGGACATCCTTGGCGCTAATTTCTTTGGGGCTGTTGACCAGATCCGTGAGAGATTAGGGAAAAATGCAATCGTTCTCCAGCTTCCGATTGGTAAAGAGGACGAGTTTAAAGGAATCATTGATTTATTTGAGATGGAAGCATATATCTACAATGATGATAAGGGTGAGGATATCACCGTTACAGAGATTCCGGAAGATATGAAGGAGCAGGCAGAGGAATACCATACAGAGCTTGTAGAAAAGATTTGTGACTTAGATGATGAGCTGATGATGGTATACTTGGAAGGGGAAGAGCCATCTGTTGAGGATATGAAGAAGGCTCTCCGCAAAGGTACTTGTGAGTGTACAGCAGTACCTGTATGCTGTGGTTCTGCATATAAGAATAAAGGTGTACAGAAGCTTCTGGATGCTATTTTAGAGTATATGCCAGCTCCAACAGATATTCCTGACATTACCGGCGTGGATGATGAAGGAAATGAAGTTACCCGCCGTTCTTCAGATGATGAGCCATTTTCAGCGCTTGCATTTAAGATTATGGCAGATCCATTTGTTGGTAAGCTTGCATTCTTCAGGGTATATTCTGGTACGCTGAATTCAGGTTCTTATGTATTAAATGCTACGAAGAATAAGAAAGAGCGTGTAGGGCGTATCTTACAGATGCATGCAAATAAGAGGGAAGAGCTTACAAAAGTTTATTCTGGTGATATTGCTGCAGCAGTTGGATTTAAGACAACTACAACAGGTGATACTATCTGTGACGAACAGCATCCAGTTATCCTGGAATCTATGGAATTCCCAGAACCAGTTATCGAACTTGCAATTGAGCCTAAGACGAAAGATGGACAGGGAAAGATGGGTGAAGCTCTTGCAAAGCTTGCAGAAGAAGATCCTACATTCCGTGCGCATACAAATTCCGAGACAGGCCAGACAATTATTGCAGGTATGGGCGAGCTTCATCTGGAAATCATTGTTGACCGTCTGTTAAGAGAATTTAAGGTAGAGGCAAATGTCGGCGCTCCACAGGTTTCTTATAAGGAAACATTTACGTCACCAGTTGATGTAGATAGCAAATATGCAAAACAGTCTGGTGGCCGTGGTCAGTATGGACACTGTAAAGTTAAGTTTGAGCCGATGGATCCGAATGGTGAAGAGACCTTTAAGTTTGAATCTACCGTAGTTGGTGGTGCAATTCCGAAGGAATATATCCCTGCAGTAGGCGAAGGTATTGAAGAAGCAGCAAAGGCTGGTATTCTTGGCGGCTATCCTGTCCTTGGCGTACATGCTACAGTATGGGACGGTTCTTACCATGAAGTCGATTCCAGTGAAATGGCATTCCATATTGCTGGTTCTATGGCGTTTAAGGATGCTATGAAGAAGGGAAACCCAGTGCTTCTTGAGCCAATTATGAAGGTTGAAGTGACAATGCCGGAAGAATATATGGGTGACGTTATCGGAAGCCTGAATGCAAAGCGTGGACAGATAGAGGGAATGGAAGATATCGGCGGCGGCAAGATGGTAAAAGCATTTGTACCGTTAGCAGAGATGTTTGGCTATTCCACAGAGCTTCGTTCTGCAACACAGGGACGTGGAAACTATTCTATGTTCTTTGAAAGATATGCACAGTGCCCTAAGAATGTACAGGACAAAGTGCTTGCTGCAAAGAAAGGTGAATAGTAACAATAGAAACAAGAAAATAGCATAATATGGGAAAAACACTTGAAAAACAGCCTGAATTGCAATATAATAGTGCCCATAATGTGATTTGAACCGAAGGTTACCAGAAGTGTAACCAGTGAAATGGTGTATTAGGCGCATTGCCTATGAATTAAAGGAGGATAATTAAAAATGGCTAAAGAAAAGTTTGAAAGAACCAAACCCCATTGCAACATTGGTACCATTGGTCATGTAGATCATGGTAAAACAACATTAACAGCTGCTATCACAAAAACTCTTTCTGAAAGAGTTGCAGGTAATGCTGCCGTAGATTTTGAGAATATTGATAAGGCTCCAGAAGAGAGGGAGCGTGGTATCACAATTTCTACAGCTCACGTTGAGTATGAGACAGAGAAGAGGCATTATGCACACGTTGACTGCCCGGGCCATGCTGACTATGTAAAGAACATGATTACTGGTGCAGCACAGATGGATGGCGCTATCCTTGTAGTAGCTGCTACAGACGGTGTTATGGCTCAGACAAAAGAGCATAT
>CAJUJR010000048.1 GCA_910586605.1 uncultured Lachnospiraceae bacterium
TGCCGCATATAATGAAAGCGCTTCACAGGGGAAGATATTTTTTATTTCCTTAAATCTGGCTACGATTGGCTGTGAATAGTAACTCATGGTTGGATTTAAATTAAATTCTTTTTCGGTAAGGGTTCCATATATGCAAAAAAATATGGTATACTATTACTATTTATAGCTGATGTTGGCAGGTTTTGCGAATATTGTTCAGAACGGCCATGAATAGTAATTGAGAAAGGCGGGGTATAAATATGCAAATCAATGAATTTTTTAACTTTATTGAAAAAAGCCCGACGGCGTTCCATGCAGTCAGGGCAATACAGGAAAAATTGGAAGAGAACGGGTTTATAGAGCTTTTAGGGCAGGAGCAGTGGAAACTGGAGCATGGAGGGAAATATTTTGTAAAAAGGAATGGGTCTTCTTTGGCTAGTTTTATAATACCAGAAAAAGAAGTCCATGGTTACCATATGGCAGCCTGCCATACCGATTCTCCTTGCTTCAAAGTGAAGGCTTGTCCGGAGATAAGGGCAGAAGAGGGTTATGTAAAGATAAATACAGAACCATATGGCGGAATGATTTTTTCAACTTGGCTGGACCGCCCGCTTTCCGTTGCCGGAAGGGTATTTTTTGAAGAGGGCGGTGGCAGGATAGGAAGCTGTCTGGTAAATTTGGATAGGGATTTATTGGTAATCCCAAATCTTGCGATTCATATGAACCGGGAAATGAATAAAGGGTATGCCTATAATCCGCAGGTTGATTTGCTGCCCATTTTTACTGATAATAAGGAGGGCAGCCTTCGCAGCATTATTGCAGCAGAACTTGCTATGGAAGAAGACAGGCTTTTGTCAGAGGAGTTGTTTGCCTATGTGCGCCAGAAAGGGTGCGTCCTTGGGGAGAAAGGGCAGTGGATTATGGCGCCACGGCTGGATGATTTGCAATGTGCTTATGCAATAGTGGAAGGGATGCTGCAAGCGAAGCCAGAGCATTATATTGCGCTTGGTGTATTTTTTGACAATGAAGAGGTAGGGAGCAGTACGAAACAGGGGGCAGATTCTGATTTTCTGGAACAGGTGATAGGGCGGATAGGTCATGCGCTTGCACTTAATATAGAAGAAAGAGGGCAGCTTTTAGAAAAGAGCTTTTTGATTTCTGCCGATAATGCCCATGCGCTGCATCCAAACCATCCAGAAAAGGCAGACCCTACGAACCGTCCAAAGTTAAATGGCGGGATTGTTATTAAGTATCATGGCGGGCAGAAATATACAACAGATGGGTATTCCAGCGCATATCTGATTCAGCTTTGTAAAAATGCGGGCATAAAATATCAGTCCTATTGTAACCGTTCTGATATCCCAGGCGGTTCTACACTTGGCAATTTATCAGAAACACATGTTTCCGTCCCTTCTGTGGATATTGGGTTTGCCCAGCTTGCAATGCATTCTGCTGTAGAAACTGCGGGAAGGGAAGATATCGGGCAGGGAATCCGGCTTTTTGGCCAATATTGGTCAAAATAGCAATATTTCCTGGCCATTGACTTTTCAGGATTTTCAGTGGTACAATACTATTTCAAAAGGCTCTGTCCATTTAATGGATGGACAGGGCATCTCAATTAGGTTACATAAATATATTATAAATGTACTAAAATACATAGTAATGATGGGGTAATTATTAACAGGCAGGCAGAAAAGGAGGACGAACATTGAAAAAGAAAAAAGGAAGAGGCCCTAAAGTAAACCAGAAGCAGGAAAGACAGCAGCCAGTAACAAAGAAACTGGAAAACAAAGCATCAAAAAGCCAGGCACTGGAAGGCCAAGTGCAGGAAAGACAGGAGGCTGGTACTGGGGATAAAGTATTCGAGGAACGGCTTAGCCGCCATCATGATGAGCTGCGCTGGCTTTATATGGAATTATATGGCAATGGTTCCATGTTTGCAGAACTTTGTGAAAACCTATATACATTTTACAAGGAGAGAAACAGCTCTTTGAAAGAATCTGATTTGGAGCGTGAAAAAAATACAGATTGGTATCAGCAGAACGATATGCTAGGTATGATGTTTTATGTAGATAATTTTGCAGAAAATATGTCTGGTGTAAAGGAGAAATTAGGGTATCTGGAGAAAAGCAATGTAAATTATATCCACCTGATGCCATTTTTAGAGACGCCAGAGGGGCGTTCAGATGGAGGATATGCAGTATCAGACTTCCGTAAAGTGCAAGAAAAACTTGGGACTATGGATGATTTGGAACAGTTGACGGCTGCATGCCATAGAAGGAAAATTAATGTCTGCATGGATTTTGTGATGAACCATACTTCTGAGGAGCATGAGTGGGCAAGAAAGGCACGCCAGGGTGATGGGGAATATATGAGCCGCTATTTCTTTTATGATAATGCTTCTATACCAGAAGAATATGAAAAGACAGTGCCGCAGGTATTTCCGACAACAGCGCCGGGAAATTTTACATGGCTGCAAGATGCAGGTCATTATGTATTGACTACATTTTATCCATACCAGTGGGACTTAAATTACCAAAATCCCCGTGTGTTTAATGAAATGATGTATAACTTCCTTTATCTGGTAAACCGTGGGATTGATATTATCCGCATTGACGCAGTCCCTTATATTTGGAAAGAACTTGGCACGCCATGTAGGAACTTGAAACAGGTACATACAATTGTGCGCATGATGCGCATGGTTAGTGAGATTGTATGTCCAGGCGTGCTGCTTTTGGGAGAAGTGGTAATGGAACCTGCAAAAGTCGTTCCATATTTTGGGACAGTAGAAAAGCCCGAATGCCATATGCTCTATAATGTAACGACGATGGCGACGACATGGCATACGGTTGCAACACGTGATACACGCCTTTTAAAGAAACAGCTTGATATTGTAAATGGGCTTCCAAAAGATTATGTCTTCTTAAATTACCTGCGCTGCCATGATGATATTGGCTGGGGGCTGGATTATGGTACCCTGCAAGGCGAAGGGATGGGGGAACGCTCCCATAAGGAATATTTAAACCAGTATTTCTTGGGGCATACAGGGGAAAGCAGAAGCCGTGGGGAACTTTATAATGCTGACCCAGTAACGGGGGATGCCCGCTTCTGTGGTACAACAGCATCTATGTGCGGTGTGGAAAAAGCAGGGTTTGAGCAAGATGAAGAAGAGATGGACAAGGCTATTTCACTGGATGTCATGCTCCATGCCTATATGTTTATGCAGTCTGGGATTCCTGTACTTTACAGCGGCGATGAAATTGGACAGGTAAATGATTACAGTTATAAAGAAGACCCGAATAAGGCGGAAGATTCCCGTTATATCCACCGTGGCGTTATGAACTGGGAACTAGCGGAAAAGATTCAGCAGAAGGATAGCGTAGAAGGCAGGATTTTTAACAGGCTTTCTTGCCTTGAAAAAATAAGGAAGACAGAAAAAGTTTTTGTAAACCAGGCAGATACGAAGACGGTTGATACAAAAGATACAAGTGTTTTATGCATTGAGAGAAGCCTTAAGGATGATAAAATCATTGGGATTTTTAACTTTAGCGAAGCAGAGAAAATAGCGCATATTGAGGAAACAGACGGGGATTACCAAGATATGCTGTCAGGCGGAAAGGTAAAAGCTTTTGATGTAAAGCTTCCAGGATATGGTTTTTACTGGCTAAAAAGAATTAATCCTTCCATTTCCTAAGATTTGTGTTATACTAAATCATGTTTAAATAGTAAAATATGGAAAGCTTGGCGCTATAAGGGCGTCAGGCAGGAATGAGGATTACGATATGATGGGCAGAGAAAACTACAGTGAAGCATTAAAATTAGGAAAAAAGGATTATCATACACGGATGCTGCGGGGCATTAAGCCAACGTTGCAGGTATTAGATGATATTATGCCAGAGAGGGGAGAATATTCGGAAGTACCGCTTGGACTGGTGCAAATTCCGGCTGACCAGCTTGTTGGTACAAAGACAGTTGGCAGGAGCAGTTCTTTTGCATCAAATTTTATGCCAATCCTGGCAGAGGACACAGAGTTTGCATCAAAATGGTCGAACCTGAGTGACAGCCATGTAGAAGAAGGCATCCGGGATCCGATTAAAGCTTATGAGTATATGAACCGCTTTTATGTAGAAGAAGGGAATAAGCGGGTTAGCGTCATGAAATTTTTTGGGGTAGTTTCTATTTTAGGAAACGTAACCCGAATTGTGCCAAAGCGTACAGAGGAAAAGGAAAATAAAATTTATTATGAATTTCTGGACTTTTACCGGCTTGCACCAATTAACTATATCTGGTTTTCAAAAGAAGGGAACTTTGAAAAACTGCAGGAAGTTGTTGGGAAAGAGCCTGGGGAAGAATGGACAGAAGAAGAATTATTAAAATTCAGTTCCCTTTATACAAGATTTTCCGCAGAGTACCAGGCAAAGGGAGGCAATAAATTAAAAATTACCACTGGAGATGCTTTTTTGGTATTTGCTGAACTGTATGGATATGATGCAGTAGATGAAAAAACGACAAATGAATTAAAGGAGTTAATTACAAAGAGCTGGGAGGAATTTGAACTTTTACAGGAGGGGCAGGAAATAGATTTAAAAATGGAGCCGAGCAAGGAAAAGAAACCGCTTTTAAATATCCGCCTGCCGCTTAGTTCCACAAAGCTTAAAATCGCGTTTATTTATGAAAAGACGCCAGGGACATCAGCTTGGACATATGCGCATGAGCTTGGAAGGCTTCATCTGGAACAGGCTTTTTCTGACGAAGTAAGCATGACCAGTTATGAGAATGGGACGACAGAAAACATTGACTCTTTGATTGAGGATGCAATAAGCGCAGGGTGCAACCTGATTTTTACAACAACGCCTTCTTTTATACAGGCAAGCGTAAAGGCAGCAATTGCAAACCCTAAAGTACGAATCCTGAATTGTTCGCTGAATACCTCCCACCGTTATATCCGTACGTATTATTCAAGGATGCATGAGGCAAAATTCCTGATGGGGGCGATTGCAGGCGCAATGGCTGAAAATAATAAGCTGACTTATATTGCTGATTATCCAATCTGCGGATCTATCGCCAATATTAATGCATTTGCCCTGGGGGCGCAGATGGTGAACCCACGGGCAAAGGTTTACTTGGAATGGTCCACCATGAAAGATGTGGATATTGAGGAACGGATTAAAGAGGTTGGTTCTTCCTGTGTTTCAGGAAGGGATATGATGATTCCGGAAGAGGCTTCCCGCTATTTCGGCCTTTACCACCGGACAGAGTGGAATATGCGCAATCTTGCTATGCCACTTTGGCATTGGGGGAAATTTTATGAACAGTTAATCCGGACGATTATGGACGGGACTTGGAAATATGATGACAGTTCTTCCGCAACAAAGGCAATTAATTATTGGTGGGGAATGTCTGCAGGCGTGATTGATGTTGTATATTCCAAGTATCTGCCAACAGGGACAAAACGTATGGTAGAGCTTTTAAAGACAACGATTACGTCAGAAGTCTTTAATCCATTTTCCGGCGGCCTCTTTTCACAGCATGGCGTGGTAGAGGAAAATCCGGACCGGAGCCTTTTGCCAGAGGAAATTATGACAATGGATTGGCTGGCGGATAATGTTATCGGGACAATTCCAAAAAAGGAAGAGTTAAAAGAACAGGCAGAACCTGTTATGAAAGAACAGGGAGTAAGGAACTGTAAATAAATTTCAGTTCCTAAAGACAAAGGAAGGTTAACGGCTTTATGAAGATACTTGCAATTGCGGATGAAGAATCAAAATATTTATGGGATTTTTTTGAAAAAAGTAAACTGGAGGGGATTGATTTAATTATCTCCTGCGGTGATTTAGACCCGCAATACCTCTCTTTTCTGGTTACTCTGTCCTCTGTTCCGGTATTGTATGTTCATGGGAACCATGATGGGAAATACGAAAAAAAGCCGCCGGAAGGATGTACTTGTATAGACGACCAGATTTATGTCCATAATGGAATCAGGATTATGGGGCTGGGAGGTTCGATGCGCTACCGTCCGGGACCCCATCAATATACAGAACGGGAAATGAAAAAACGGGCTGCAAAGATGTGGCCGCAGTTATTCCTAAAACATGGGATTGATATCCTGGTTGCTCATGCGCCTGCCTATCAGCTAAATGATGGGAGGGATTTGCCACATCAGGGATTCCAGACATTCCGTACGCTGATGGATAAATACGAGCCAAGGTTTTTCCTTCATGGCCATATCCATCAAACATATGGGAAAGAATATAAGAGGTACGACAAGTATCATGAAACACATATTATCAATGCGTATGAACGGTGCGTGTTTGATTTTGATGATGAGAATTTAAAAGATCACCTTAGATAGGCGTCAAATATCATTAGGCCGGGGAGTTTATAATTCCCCGGCCTTTTAGTTCGTAATTATAGTGATTCTGCAATATCATATATTAAAAGTTCGCTTTCTTCCCATCCAAGGCATGGATCTGTAATGGATTTGCCATAGATGTGTTCGCCAATTTTCTGGCTTCCGGATTCAATATAGCTTTCCACCATAACCCCTTTGACAAGCTCTCTAATATCTTTAGAAAGCTTGCGGCTGTGAAGGACTTCGGAAACAATACGTGGCTGTTCATAATAGCATTTATTTGAATTGGCATGGTTTGCATCTACGATACATGCTGGATTTTTCAAATCCAATTCTTCATATAATTTCAAAAGAAGCTGTAAATCTTCATAGTGGTAATTAGCAAGCGACTGGTCATGCTTATTGACAGCGCCGCGCAGGATGGTATGTGCTAAAGGGTTTCCGTCTGTTTGGACTTCCCACCCACGGTACATAAAGGTCTGGCTTGCTTGTGCAGCAATGCAGGAGTTTAACATGATGCCTAAGGTTCCACTGGTTGGATTCTTCATGCCGCATGGGATGTCAATTCCGCTGATGACAAGGCGGTGCTGCTGGTTTTCTACAGAGCGGGCACCGACAGCCACATAAGAAAGGAAATCCGAAACATATGGCCAGTTTTCAGGATAAAGCATTTCATCTGCTGCAAAAAGATGGGTTTCCGAAATGGCACGCAGGTGCATTTTCCGCATCGCAATTAAACCTTCCAGTAAATCCGGCGCTTTTTCTGGGTCTGGCTGGTGGATGATTCCTTTATACCCTTTTCCGGTTGTCCTTGGTTTATTTGTGTAAATCCGTGGGATAATAATTACCTTGTCCTGAACTTTTTCTTGTACTTTGGACAGACGGCACAGATAGTCGCAGACAGAGTCCTCATGGTCTGCAGAACAAGGGCCGATAATCACTAAAAATTTATCTGATTCACCAGTAAAAACTTTTGCAATCTCACAATCCTTTTCTTCTTTTAATTTTTTGTGCGCTTCTGGAAGCGGATATTCCGTAAGCAGTTCTTCTGGCGACATAACTTCTTTTACATAGGTAACGCCCATTATTTTCCTCCATTCTGTAAATACTGATTAGATATTGTATGTTATGCAGGGAATGATACATTTCCTGCACGGTTACCTATTTTATAAGAAAACATCCCATTCGTCAATATATTTGGATAAAACAGCCGAGGCAACAGCATTTGCTTTTTATGGTGTATGGCCAACTGTAAAAAGCAGATGCTGTTGCCCTGAAAAAACAGTTTGACAAGCACTTAGGAAAGTGCTATGATACTCAAGTGCCTTGTCAGGCATAAAGGACAGGCATTGATGCCGCTTAACGGGGCAAATTGAAGCCTGCTGCCTTTACAGGCAAAATGCGGGCGCCGTAGTTAGCGAGTAATGATAAGGAGGTAAGGACTATGTATGCAATTATTGCAACAGGCGGAAAGCAGTACAAAGTAGCCGAAGGTGATATCATTAACGTAGAAAAGCTTAGTGCAGGAGCGGGAGATACCGTTACGTTTGACCAGGTTGTTGCTGTAAGCGATGGTACGATGAAAGCAGGCGCTGAAGTAGCAGGCGCTACTGTTACGGCTTCTGTCGTAAAAGAAGGCCGTGCGAAAAAGGTTATCGTTTACAGATATAAGAGAAAATCCGGATATCATAAGAAAAACGGCCACAGACAGAGTTTTACACAGGTTAAGATTGAAAAAATCAACGCTTAATTTTGTGTGATTCTTGTAGAAAATAGTATAGAAGGATGTTCTATACGGTAAAAAGGCGGAAATATGATACGGGTTACAATTTATCAGAATGGTTCGGGGCAATATTGTGGTTTCCGAATGGAAGGCCACGCAGAGTTTGCAGCATATGGCAAAGATATTGTCTGTGCAGCCGTATCGGTACTGGTAATCAACACGATTAATTCCATTGAGGCATTTACAGAGGAAGTTTTTGAAAATGCGGTACATCAGGAAAAGGATGTGGTTTCTTTTGAAATCATATCAAATCCAGTAAGCAGCGAAGCAGGGCTTTTAATGGAATCGCTGGTACTGGGGCTTACATCCCTTGCTGATGAATATGGGAAGAAATATATCCGGTTGAAATTTAAAAGAAAGCAGGAGGTATAAAGCGATGTTAAAAATGAACCTTCAGTTGTTTGCCCATAAAAAAGGAATGGGTTCTACAAAGAACGGCAGGGATTCTGAGTCTAAAAGATTAGGCGCAAAAAGGGCAGATGGACAGTTCGTGCTTGCAGGCACAATCCTTTACAGACAGCGTGGGACAAAAATCCATCCAGGCGTAAATGTCGGCCGTGGCGGTGATGACACATTATTTGCGCTGGTAGACGGTGTTGTCCGTTTTGAAAGAAAAGGAAGAGATAAAAAGCAGGCTTCTGTATATCCGGTAGAGGCGAAGGAACTGTAAATAATATATTTTCAGTCCCTGGAGGCGTAGTTTCCTGGTTTGGAGCATGTTTAAATACGAAAAGAGGCTGTTGGATATACAGCCTCTTTTCTTTGAAAGAAGGTGAAGTGATGTTTTCAGATAGAGTGGAAGTGGTTATCCGTTCTGGAAATGGAGGAGATGGCCATGTGAGCTTCCGGCGTGAACTTTATGTAGCGGCAGGAGGACCAGACGGCGGAGACGGTGGAAAAGGCGGAGACCTGGTTTTTGAGGTAGACCGAGGGTTAAATACATTAAATAACTTCCGCCATAACAAGAAGTACAGCGCGGGGGATGGACAGCCGGGCGGCCGAAGGCGCTGCCACGGGGCAAATGGTGCAGATTTAGTTGTGAAAGTTCCAGAAGGGACGGTTGTCCGTGAAAAAGAGAGCGGAAAAGTAATTGTAGACATGTCACATGGATGTACACGCGAAGTTGTTTTAAAAGGCGGCCGTGGCGGCAAAGGAAATATGAACTATGCGACCCCGACGATGCAAGTACCAAAGTATGCACAGCCTGGAAAGCCAGGAAAAGAACTGGCGGTTATTTTAGAACTTAAGACAATTGCAGACGTAGGGCTTTTGGGCTTCCCAAACGTGGGGAAATCTACCTTTTTGTCCAGGGTGAGCAATGCAAGGCCGAAAATCGCCAATTATCACTTTACGACACTTCAGCCAATGCTTGGGGTTGTGGATTTAGAGGGGACGGATGGGTTTGTTATTGCTGATATCCCAGGGCTGATTGAGGGGGCATCGGCAGGCATAGGATTGGGGCATGAATTTTTGCGCCATATTGAAAGGACAAAACTATTTATCCATATGGTGGACGCTGCTTCTACAGAAGGGCGCGACCCTTTAAATGATATCCTGGTGATAAATGAAGAATTAAAAAAGTACAGCGAAGAGCTTTCAAAAAGGCCGCAGGTTATTGCAGCAAATAAAACAGATGTTTTTTATGGGACAGAAGAAGAGACGGTACTTACTTTGCTAAAGGAAGAGTTTGAGCCGCAGGGGATTCCGGTTTTCCCGGTTTCAGCAGTTAGTGGGCGTGGCGTAAAAGAATTGTTATATTATGTCAGGAAACGCCTGGATGAAATTGATGAAGAGCCTACTGTATTTGAACGGGAATATGTTGTGGAAGAGATGGAAAGCAAGGAGGAGCCATTTACAGTTTCTTTTGATGAGAAAGAGCAGGTTTATGTAGTAGAAGGACCGAGGATAGAAAAAATGTTAGGGTATACAAACCTTGATTCGGAAAAGGGATTCCAGTTTTTCCAGAAGTTTATGCATACAAATGGGATTATCGAGGAATTGGAAGCGCTTGGGATAGCGGAAGGCGATACTGTCAAGATGTATGAGCTTCAGTTTGATTATTATAAATAGGTTGATAAAGGGTGCAAAATATGAAGGAATTACTTTTAGAAATTGCCATTTGCGCAGCAGCGGCGGCGTTTCTTATGGTTTTTCATGAACTTTCTAAGGCGATTGTGTATATGGGAATCCAGCGTCTCCGTAAAAACAGCCGGACATATTCCCACAGTATTTGGGAGATACAGCGTTATTTAGACCCTGTGGGGATTATCTTGTCTATTACAAGCGGCGTGGCATTTTCCAGGCCATTTATGTTCCGGATCCAGGATAAAAAAACAAACCGTCTCCTTGGGATTACTGGTTTCTCTGTAATCCTGCTTTGCTTTGCAGGGAGCATGGCACTATTAAAATGCCATGTTTTTGGTGTCTCTGGCATTGCGACACTGGAGGGGCATGGACTGGCAGCTAAAATTATTACATTATTTATCCAGTATATTGCAATTATAAGTTTTGGGATGTTTTGCACCAATTTATTCCCTGTTTCTACATTTGATATGGGACTTTTGATTGCAGGGTATTCTTCCCGTAAATATTTAGGGATTATCAAAATGGATGCAGTAATTAAGGTGATCTTAATCATTACTGTTTTCGTAGATTTAATCAATTATGGCAGTTACCGGCTCATTTCTTTTTTACTTTAAAAAGCTGTGATGATAAAAAAGCATAACAGACGATATGGTTTTTAGGAAAGTGCCAGAAAGGGATGGATATGAGTATTTCAGTAAAACTGGAGGCGTTTGATGGTCCGCTTGATTTACTTTTACATTTGATTGAAAAAAATAAGATAGATATTTTTGATATTCCAATTGTGGAAATAACAAACCAATATATGGAGTATATCTCACATATGGAAGCAAAAGATATGGATATAATGAGTGATTTTCTTTTAATGGCGGCAACCCTTCTTAAAATTAAGTCAAAAATGCTTCTTCCAGCAGAGGTAAATGAGGAAGGGGATGAGGAAGACCCACGTGCAGAACTGGTTGAACGTCTTTTAGAATATAAAACGTATAAATATGCTTCCATTGAATTAAAAGATTTGCAGGTAGATGCTTCTAGGCAGATTTTTAAGAGTCCGACGATTCCAAAGGAAATTTTAGATTATAAGGAGGAAGTCGATATTTCTGAACTGCTTAAGGATGTAACATTGGCAAAGCTGCAAAAGATTTTCCGAGGGGTAATGAAAAAGCAGGTGGACAAGATTGACCCAATCCGCAGTAAATTTGGAAAAATAGAGAAAGAGCAAATAAGCCTTCCCGACCGTATGGATTATATTGAAAAGTATGCAAAAAAACACCAGAAGTTTAATTTTAGGATGTTATTAGAAGAGCAGGCCAATAAGATGATGGTAATTGTTAGTTTTCTGGGGATTTTGGAACTAATGAAGGTCGGGAAGTTAAAGATTGTGCAGGAAAATATTTTTGACGATATCTGGGTTACCTATCAGGCGGCCGGATAGAAAGGAAGAAGGAGGCAATGCATGGGCGCAGATAAAAGCTTATCAGAACTGGAAGCGATTATTGAGGCAATTCTTTTTACGATGGGGGAGGCTGTGGAGTTAGAACGGATTGCCATGGCAACAGAACAGGATGAAGAGACCTGCCGCCGCGTCATCCGCAATATGATGGATAAATACAGCAGGGATGACAGGGGAATCCAGGTAATAGAGTTAGATGGCGCATTCCAGATGTGTACTAAGGCTTCTATGTATGAATCGCTGGTTAAGATTGCACATGTGCCCAAAAAACATGTCCTGACGGATGTTCTGTTAGAGACGCTTTCTATTGTTGCATATAGGCAGCCGGTTACGAAACTGGATATTGAGCATATCCGCGGTGTAAAATCAGACCATCCCGTAAATAAGCTTTTAGAGTACGGGCTGATTTGTGAGGCGGGAAGGCTTGACGCACCGGGCCGGCCAATCTTATTTGCTACGACAGAAGAGTTCCTGCGGAATTTTGGGATTGGTTCGTTAGAAGACCTTCCGATAGTGAATCCGGAAAAAATAGAGGACTTTAAAATAGAGGCAGAAGAAGAGGCCCAATTGGAATTAGATATCTGACGCCTGCTATTTTTTAGATGGCCTAGTGTCCATTTTATGGTCAATAATATTTTCTATCATTGTTTTTTTCACCCAGATATCAAAGCTTAACATACAGATAAACGTAAAATTCGTTAAGATTTTACGTTCTTCTTCATCCTCAATTTCTGAAAACGTTTCGTTTGATTTATTCAGTTTCCGAATCATGTCACGGACTTGGGAATCTATATTGTCAAGCTGCGCTTCAAAGACTTCCCGGTAAATATCATCCAAACTGATTCCCTTTTCCCGCTGGAAAAATTTTTGGGAAATCGGGCTGATAATCCCTTTAATATCGCTGATGGACAAGAAATTTTTAAAATAGTAAATAAAAATCAGGAGAACCATATGTTCTTTTGAATATTTTTTCTTTTCTGGCGGAGGTAAAAGGTCGTTTTTTGTATAGTTATTAATCATGGTCTTTGTCAGGATTTTATCATCTGCAAAACGTTTGGATGAGTTTAAATATTCATCCATAAAAGTAGTAATCTGATCCATATATAAATCTATTTCCGGGATTGCTTCCGGCGGAATGTAATCAATATTCTGGATATTTCGGATTAGGTTAATCATTTCACTGGTATATTTATTTGCCATTCTGTTTCTTACGTCCTTTCTTTTCATTCAGGCTTATTATATCCTAAAAAGATTCGGATAGCAAGTAACCAGTATATCCCTTTGTCATATAATAAGGGAGAGAAACATAGAATGATAGGGAGATAGTTGTGAGAAGCAGAGGTTCCATGAGTCCATCCAGGCATAAGCATTCAAAAAAATTAAATACAGTCCCCTCCCACAGTGAACCAGTCATTGCAAATGCCCTTTCTAAGAAGCTGCGCATTTCAGAGGACGTTTTAGCGCATGCGCCAATTGTTATGGGATATGGGACACATCGCTTCTGTGTGGAGAATTACCGTAATATAATAGAATATACGCAGGAGCTAATTAGGATTCAGACAAAGACGGTTAGAATCCATATTATAGGGAAAAATCTTGTAATTGCATATTTCCGCGATGATGGCATGTGTGTGGTAGGAGATATTTCTTCTGTAGAATATCATTAGGGGTGAGGTGTGGCATGGTACATAAAATATTTGGGTGGATTGGCGGTTACCTGAAAGTTAGGATTCAGGGAAAGAGGATTGAACGTTTTGTAAATCTGTGCCGGAACAGGGGGATTGTTCTGTGGCAGCTTTGCTGGGACACAAACCAGGAGGTTTTATATTTCTGTATTTCCTTAAAAGATTTTTACCGCCTCCGTCCAATGGCAAGAAAATGCAAAGTGCACCCGATTGTTGTAAAAAGGTACGGGCTGCCCTTTTTAATAGGGCATATGAGAAGAAGAGCCAGTTTCTGCCTTGGCGTTGCCGGCTGTTTTGCGCTGGTTCTTTTTTTGTCCACAAGAATCTGGGGGATTTCCGTGGAGGGGCAGTCATACCATACAAAAGAAAGCATATTAAAATATTTGGATTCTATTGACATTTATGGAGGAATTGACGGCAGGACATTGGAATGCAGCCGTTTGGAAGAGCAAATACGCCAGCAGTATAATGATATTGGCTGGGTTTCTGTAGAGAAAAAGGGAAGTAAAATCTATATCCGTATCCGGGAGGTGCTTTTGGTACAGAAAAAAAAAGAAAAAAAACCGGCGCACCTGATAGCGGAAGAAGATGGGAAGGTTGTTTCGATTGTGACTAGGAGCGGGACAGCAAAAGTGAAGTCGGGAGACAGGGTAAAAAAAGGAGATGTCCTTATCTCTGGGACAGTTGATATTTATGGGGATAATCAGGAGCTTGTGGAGACAAAATATGTCCATGCAGAGGGAACGGTAATCCTGTCTGTAAAAGAAAATTACCAAGATACCCTGGAAAAGCAGTATCAGAAAAAGGTATATACCGGGCGTACCAAAAAGATTTACGAATGGCAGCTTGGCGATAAGAAATTTTTTTGTTATAATCCATTAAATAATTTGGAAACTTTTGAAAAATATGATATAATCCGTGAAGGCGGACAGTTGTGTCCTCTTTTGTCATTACGTTTTCCGGTGGGCAGCTATGTAAAGACATTCCGTGAAATCAGGTACCAAGGGGCGGTTTATTCAGAAAAAGAAGCCCGCAGGATTTTAAAGGAGCGGTTGGAGTATTACCTCCTTCAGAAAAAAGAAGAAGGATACCGTTTAAAAAGAAAAGGGATAACGTTGGAAACAGGGGGAATGGCATATCAGTATCAAGGGAATCTTGTATTTTTGAAAGAACAGGAAAAATACAAAAAAATTTCTTCAAAAAATAGAAATGACAGGGAAAAAAGAACAGATGGCGATAATGGAAATAGTAATTGAAATACCGGTAGAACATGAAAAAAATATTTTTGGGGGATTTGACGCCCATATTAAAAAAATTGAAAAAAGCCTGAATGTTACAATGGTAGCACGTGACGGCACATTAAAGCTGATTGGCGAGGCTGGCAATACAAAGCAGGCAGAAGGGATTTTGATGCAGCTTCTTGAACTTTCCAAAAGGGGCAATGAGATTACAGAGCAAAATGTGAATTATGCGATTGGCCTGGCGCTGGATAATGAGAAGACAGATATGGCTTCGATTGATTCTGACATTTTATGTTATACAATCCAGGGAAAGCCAATTAAGCCAAAAACAGCAGGACAGAAAGAATATGTAGACTTAATCAGGAAAAAAATGATTGTTTTCGGCATCGGGCCTGCCGGTACCGGGAAGACCTATCTGGCAATGGCGATGGCGATTGAAGCTTTTAAACGGGATGAAGTAGGCAAGATTATTTTAACAAGGCCGGCAATCGAAGCCGGGGAAAAGCTCGGCTTTTTGCCGGGCGATTTGCAGAGTAAAGTAGACCCTTACCTGCGCCCTTTGTATGACGCACTCTATCAGATTATGGGGGCGGAAAGTTACCAGCGTAATGTGGAAAAAGGCCTGATAGAAGTTGCGCCTCTTGCCTATATGAGAGGCAGGACATTGGACAACTCTTTTATTATATTGGACGAGGCACAAAATACGACGCCGGCTCAGATGAAAATGTTTTTGACGCGTATTGGGTTTGGCTCAAAAGTAATTGTTACAGGCGACTTGACGCAGAAGGATTTGCCGTTTGACAGCAAATCAGGGCTGGAACAGGCGCTGGAAGTGCTTGGGAAAGTAGAGGATATCGGGTTTTCTTATATGACAAACCGGGATGTTGTGCGCCATCCATTAGTACAGAAAATTGTGACGGCATATGATGACTATGAAAAAAGACAGGAACGGAGGAACCAGGTTGCAGCATCAAAAAAGAATCAGGCGCAGGGGCAGCAACATTCCAATGAAGCAGCCCGCCAGGGCAGGCGCATGCGGGGGAACTGAATAGGAGGAAAATGCTTTGCAGACAAAGGATATCAGTATAATTGACAGAATTGGTATTATTTTCTTATATTCAGCTCCGGCAGCAAGCGTGGGGTTTTACTGCCTGCTGAACCATGAGACGGCAATTGATGCTTTTTCCAATATAGTGCTGGCGTTAATTCTGGCTGGCATCTATTTTACTTTTTTGCATGTGAACCAGGGATATTTTTATCAAAAGATATCACATAAGCTATTATATTTTATCAGTTTTTTCTTATCTTTTGTTTTTTTGGGGCTGGCGACAGGCCTCCCTGTTGGTCTGTTATGGCTGGCGGCAGTTGTCGTTGCGGCGCTGGATGGCGGCGTAGAACTGGCTGTTGCGACACATTTTGCCCTGATGGTTCAGTATGCATCCTTGCTTTTGCCAAAAGATAATGGCTTTTACCGTTTTTCTGGCTGTATTTTATTTGGGATGGTTACTGCGCTTTTATTTTCCCTGTTAAAGGGATTGGATGCTATTTTTTACTTGGCGTTAATTCTTTTGGCTTGTGATGGGATTTTACAATTTGTAACATGCCGGTTTAATCTTTCTGTATTACAAAAACATTGGCTTGAAGCTATGATAGAAGTAGGCAGCGTCCTTGCCCTTGTATTGTTTGGGGTATTTTATATTAAAAAGTGCGGGGCAAGGCAGTGGAAGCCTGAACATGGCTTTTTCCCGGGAAAAGAGGAGCAGGCGGAAGAATCTAAAGAAGAGATGCCAGAACCAACGCCCAAAGAACAGGAATTATTTATCGAAGAGGGGAAGCAGCCAGAACAAGAAAGCATAGAGGCAAAGCAACTGGAAATACTGGCATCTTCAGACTATGGGCTTATGTTGCGTTTAAAGGAATATTCGGAGGAGCTTTTCAGCCATTCACTGAAAATTGGCGAACTGTCCGGGCAGGCAGCTTTGGCAGTTGGAGGAGACGAGATGCTTGCAAGGGCAGGCGGCTTGTATCATGAAATTGGCCGGATGGAAGATGGAAATGACTATATAGAGGCCGGGATCCGGATTGGGCGGGAATATGGTTTTCCGGAAAACTTGCTGGCAGTGATGCGGCAGCATAGTACAGGGTTTGAACTTCCAAAAAGTATGGAAGCGGCTATTGTCATGTTAAGTGATTGTATTGTTTCAACCAGCGAATACCTTGTGAAAAATGGAAGAAGGGAGTTGCTTTCTGATGAGCAGCTTGTAAATAGTATTTTTCAGAACCGGCTGGAAAAGGGAAACCTAAAGTACGCAGGGATGACGACAGAACAGATACAGGATTTGCTGGAATTTTATATTGGGAATGCTTTTGTGCATACAGCACAGAAATGAGGGAACTATGGCAGTATTGGTGGAAAAAGAAATAGAAGATGAGCTTGGGTTTGATTATGAGGAACTGTTAGGGGAAGTAGCAAAAGAGGCAGTAAGAAGTGAAGGCTGCCCATATCCTTGTGAAATTAACCTGACGTTAACAGATAATGAAGGAATCCGTACGCTAAACCAAGAGTATAGGGGATTAGATGTTCCGACAGACGTTTTGTCTTTTCCTATGGTTGATTTTGAAGAGCCAGGGGATTTCTCCCATCTGGAGGAACCTTTGAAGAAAAATATGTATTTCAACCTGGATACAGGGGAATTATTGCTTGGCGATATTGCTATATCTGTGGAACGCGCCAGGGAGCAGTCAGAAGAATATGGGCATTCACTGGAGCGGGAAATTGCATTTTTAATGGCGCACAGCGTCCTCCACTTGATGGGATATGACCATATGGAAGAGGAGGAACGCGAACGCATGGAAGAAAAACAGGAGCAGATTTTACAGCGGCTGGGTATTACAAGGGATTAAACTTTGATGTGAGAATGGAGTGTAGCTTAAATGGAGGCTTCGGGAAGAAAAAAAACAAATGATTTTATAAAACAGGGCAGCGTCCTCGCAGCGGCATCCATCCTGGTACGGATTATAGGGCTGATTTACCGGATTCCGATGAATAATATTATTGGGGATGAGGGAAATGGCATCTATTCGGCTGCCTTTGAGATTTATAATATCCTGCTGATTATTTCTTCATATGGCATGCCGATGGCAGTATCAAAGATGGTTTCAACAAAATGCGCCCAGAAAAGGTATCGGAATGCCTATTATATTTTTCGGTGTTCCATGCTGTTTTCTATCATTACTGGCGGGGCTGCTGCACTGTTTGTCTATTTTGGCGCGGACATGCTGGAAAAGCGTTTTTTTTCAAAATACCAAGGAATTGCAATCCCACTCCGCATCTTAGCGCCTACTATTTTGATTGTAGCAGTTATGGGGGTGTTCAGGGGATTGTACCAGGGGCGGAGAACCATGATGCCGACGGCTTTTTCGCAGGTTCTTGAGCAGGTAGTCAATGCAATTGTCAGTGTTGCGGCGGCATATATGCTGATGCGCAGCCATAGTGCGTCCCCAAAGATTTCTGCATGGGGGGCTGCCGGCGGGACACTGGGGACGTTTTTTGGGGCGGCCGCGGCATTTGTTGTTTTGTTTGTCATCTATCTTTTGTACCGTCCGACGATGCGGAGGCAGATAAAACGGGACAGGCTGTCTTCTAGGGAAAATATGGCGATGACCTATAGGCTGATTTTCAGTACGGTGATTCCGATTATTTTAAGCCAGACGGTTTACCAGTTAAGTGGGATAATTGACGTTACCTTGTTTAATGCGTTGATGGATGGGAAAGGGCATTCTGGCACGACAGTCAGTACACAGCTTGGCATTTACAGTACAAAATACCGTACTTTGACAAATGTGCCGATTGCGATTTCAACTGCAATGGCGTCGTCTATGGTTCCGGGGCTGGTGTCATCCTATATGCGGCAGAATTTAAAGGAAGTAAGGTCGAAAATTTCCGTTGTCATTAAGTTTAATATGATGATTGCTTTTCCTTCGGCAATGGGGCTTGCTGTGCTTGCAGAACCGATTATCCGCCTTCTTTTCCGGAATTCCGACTATCGGACAGGCGCGACAATGCTGATGACAGGTTCGCTTTGCGTGGTATTTTATGCATTGTCAACTGTTACAAATGGGGTGTTGCAAAGCATTGACAAAATGAACCATCCTGTATACCACTCATTAATTTCCCTGGTGATCCATATTATTTTAGTAGCGCTTCTGCTGAAATTTACAAATCTTGGGGCATATGCCTTGGTAATTGGAAATGTGACCTATCCATTGCTTGTATGTATCCTGAATGGCCGCTCTGTTAGTAAAAGCCTGGGATATCGGCAGGAAATTACAAAAACTTTCTGCATACCGCTGTTAGCATCTTTTTTTATGGGGATTGTGACATTTGCAGTATACCAGGGGCTGTTTATGCTGACCCACCGTATTTATGTTGCAATTATCCCGGCGATTCTGATGGCAGTAGCTATTTATTTTGTATTGGTTTTAAAACTTGGCGGATTAAGCCGCACAGAATTGTATGAATTCCCAATGGGGCGGCGGATGTCTGTTTTGGCAGACCGGCTAAAGCTTCTTAGGGATTCATGAAAAAATCAGGAGGGGACGTTCAATGCAGAAAATTACGCGTGAGGCCATACGGCAGATGGCATCCTCAGAAACCGTATATTACAGGGGAATGCGTTATTATGCCGCACACGCTGTAACAAAGGTGACATGGAATGATACAAATAAACAGTACCGTTCTGTAGTAAAAGGGAGCAACCGATATCTTGTAATGATTCAGCCGGGGGAGGAAGAAATCATTTATACTTGTAACTGCCCGGCGTCTGTAAAATATCCTGGCGCATGTAAGCATGTTGTTGCAACTCTTCTTTTTATAGCAGATTACCAGCAGCGGCAGGAAATCAATGAAAGCCAAATGGCAGAGGATCAGACGGCATACCAGATTGTAGAATATTTTAGGAAGAGGGAGTACCGTCAGTTAACCCCTCAGTATTACCATGTCCATCTGCAGATAACGATCCCTGAATTTTTCAAAGACAATTCTATAAAAGCTTATTTAAGCATTTCTGCAGGCTGTACAAAAATGTATAAAGTTCCAAATACAAAAAAGTTTATTGAAGATTGTTATCAGGAACGTACCATACGCCTTGGAAAGGAATTTTGTTTTATTCCGGGGGAATGTGCATTTGATGTGCAGTCAGTCCCGGTAATTGAATATCTAACAGAAATTTACGAAATACAGGAGACACTGGGAAAAACATATTATTCTGATTTATTTAACCGCCAGGAACTTGTGCTGTCCCAAAGGATGCTTGCTAAAATGCTCCAGATTATTGCAGGGACAGACTGCAGCCTTTCCCTGTATGGAAAACCATTTACAGAAACAACTGTTGTAGCAGGCAACCCAGAAGCAGCGTTAAAGATGGAAATGGAAAATGACAGGATTCTTCTGCATAATGGCAGTGAAAATAAACTGATATCCCTTTGTAAGGATGGAAGCATCCTGTTTTACAATAACTGCCTGTACCTTCCAGAAAAAGAATTTATCTGCAATATCCTGCCATTTTACTCTTCCCTTTTTTTGGGGGAAGAAAAGGCATTGGAATTCCGCGGTGAAAATAAAAGTGATTTTATAGAAAAAGTGCTTCCTGTCATTAAGAAATCAATCCATGTGTCTGTCCCAATAGAATTAAAAGAAAGCTATATTGTAGAGCCTTTGGTTCCAAAGCTTTACCTGGACATTGCATATTCTAAGACAAAATGTTATATCAGCGCATCCATTCAGTTTGTCTATGGAAACTATTGCGTGAATCCATTATATTCTTTTAACTCTGGCAAATATATCCTTGTCCGTGACAAGGAAGAGGAGGGACGGCTGACAAGGATTTTATATAATTTAAATTTTAAAGTATCAAAGGATTGTTTCCTTCTGAAAAAGGAGGAAGATATTTTTAACTTGCTTACAGAAAATATGGGGCTTTTGACAGATAATTTTGAAGTTTTTTATTCAAAAGCATATAAATCTGCATCACTGCAAAAAACAGGCATCCTTTCTGGCAAAATACGCCTGGGCAGCGGTATTGACTTTCTGGAAATGGATTTGGATTATTCACAAGTCCCAAAAGAAGAACTGGAGGAATTTTTTAAGGCAATCCGTTTGAAAAAAAGGTATTACCGTTTAAAAAATGGGGCGTTTGTAGATTTACAAGAACAAAATGGACAGCTCCATGCATTGTCCTGGATTGTTGAAAATGGGCAGCCAGAAGAGAATGGGAAAATCTATCTTCCTAAAACGGCAGCCCTTTTTCTGGAAGATATGCTGCCAAAAGGAAACCGGATCCAGAAAGAAGAAGCTTACCAGAAGCTAGTGGAGCAAATCCATGCGCCAGACAAGGCAAAGTGGGAAGTTCCAAAAGTGGTGCAGGCAAAGCTGCGCCCTTACCAGAAGTTGGGCTACCAATGGCTGAAAACCCTTGCCTATTATGGGATGGGAGGGATTTTGGCAGATGATATGGGGCTTGGGAAGACTTTACAGGCAATTGTCTATATCTGTTCTAGCCGGGGGGAAAAAACACTGATTGTCTGTCCGACTTCCCTTGCGTATAACTGGCAGGAGGAATTTGAAAAATTTGCGCCGTCTGTCCATACCAGGATAATTTCAGGGACGCCGGAGGAACGTTGTGTGGCGATTAAATCTTCTGATGCAGAAGATGTGCTGATTACGACTTATCCATTGATTCGGAAGGATATAGGATATTACCAGGATATTATATTTGACCATTTTTTTATTGATGAAGCCCAGTTTATAAAAAACCCTGGTTCCCTAAGTGCAAAGGCAGTGAAGGCAGTAAAGGCAAAGCACCGTTTTGCACTGACTGGTACTCCTGTTGAAAATGCACTTTCTGAGCTGTGGTCTGTGTTTGATTTTATTATGCCTGGATTTTTCCCGCGTTATAGCAAATTTAGCGATCTCTATGAAAAACCGATTATGCGTGGTGAAGATGAAACGGCAATACAGGAACTGAAACTTAGAATTCATCCATTTATCCTGCGGCGGATGAAAAAGCAGGTTTTAAAGGAGCTTCCTGATAAGACAGAAAGTATGAGGATGGCAGAAATGACAAAGAAGCAGGAAAAGATTTATTTGTCCTATCTGTCCAGAATCCGGGAAGAGATAAAAAATAATGGGGAGCTTAAGGCAGGGGGAGGAAGGATACAGATACTTTCTGCCCTTACAAGGCTTCGGCAAATTTGCTGCCATCCGGGGACGTTTATAGAAAATTATACAGGAGGTAGCGGCAAGCTGGATTTGCTGATGGAACAGCTTCCAGATATTTTAGATGGAGGGCATAGCGTAATTATTTTTTCACAGTTTACTACCATGCTTACCATTATTGCCGAGAAGCTGGAGGAAACAGGCATAGCGTATTATTATCTGGCAGGTTCTACAAAAGCTGCCGACCGGAAACGCTATGTCAAAGAGTTTAATGAAGGCAGGGCGAAAGTTTTTTTAATTTCTTTAAAGGCAGGAGGAACAGGCCTGAACCTCGTTGGGGCCGATACAGTCATCCATTTTGACCCATGGTGGAATCCGGCAGTCGAAGAACAGGCAACAGACCGTGCTTACCGCATAGGGCAGGATAAACAGGTGCATGTTATGAAATATGTGATGAAGGGGTCGATTGAGGAAAAAATTTATCAGCTTCAGCGGCGGAAAAAGGAACTTTCTGAGAGCGTAATTGATTCTGGGGAGGTATTTATTAACCAGTTGTCAGAAGAAGAACTTTTGGAACTGTTTCAGTAACATCCCAGAAAAATAGAAAGACATGAAAAGGTGTATGATAAAGTGGAATATCATGCACCTTTTTTAATGAAAAAAGCCCTGAAGAAACCAAAAGTGAAGAGATTTTTTATACCAGAATGGAAAATCAGGGTAATAATAAGCTATAAAAATGGGATAATGTAAGTATGATGCTTGCTTTCTGTGACAGAAAGTTAAAAAGAGAAAGGATGGATATGCAGATGGAGAGAATCATTACAGAGCAGATGTTAGGGAACTACGTTATATATTTAAAGGAAGAAGAAAAGAGCACGGCGACAATCAGCAAATACCTGTGCGACCTGCGCAAGCTTACCGGGTATGCGGCCGGCAGGGCGCTTGACAAAGGGCTTGTGGTGGCGTATAAGGAA
>CAJUJR010000049.1 GCA_910586605.1 uncultured Lachnospiraceae bacterium
GGGGAAGATATTTTTATTTCCTTAAATTCTGTTACGATTGGCTGTGAATAGTAACGCCGCAACATTTATTGCATGCAGTGCAAATAACATGGTATCCGTTACTACAGCTTTAGACAGTTTTTTTGATAAGGCGGAGGTGCCGGACTACTGGTTTTGTACGAGAGGCAAAAAGGAAGTTGAAAAATATGAATATTTTGCAAAAGAGAATCAATATGATTTCCGCCAGCAGGAGTTTATATCAATTGACTCCAAAAATGTTAAAGTGAATACAGGGAAAAGGGAAGGAGAAAAATTCCAATATTCTAACAGTGTATGTATGTCGCAGTTAAAAGACTCTGCGAAACTTTTTGATAATAATGACAAAGTAATAGAAGAGGTGAAAAAGGGTGAAATCTACCTGACAGCAGATTTATTCCATAATTCCCCAAACCATTTTAAAATTGGTGATGAGATAACAATTACTGATAGTGGAAAAACAAGGACATTCCATATAAAGGGCAGCATGAAAGATGCTATGTTTGGCTCTTCGATGCTTGGGATGACCAAGTTTTTGGTAAGCGGGGAGGATTATAGGTATTTTAACGAAGAAAATGCAGGTAAATTCTATTCGGTAATGACATATACAGAGGATGGGAAGTTTCTAGAGCGATTTAATAAGCTGGAATTAAATATGTTTTTTAGTGTAAACCGAAGTGGGCTGCGGGTTCTGTACATTATGGACATGGTTACGGCGGCGGTAATGTTAATAGTCAGCATATGCCTGATTTTGATTTCTATGGTCATCCTTCGGTTTACCATTAACTTTACAATGAGTGAAGAATTTCGGGAAATTGGCGTAATGAAGGCAATAGGAATCTGTAACCCAAAAATCAGGGGACTGTATATTACGAAGTATTTTGCTGTTTCTATGGTTGGCGGGATTACAGGCTTTTTCCTGAGCATTCCATTCGGGGAGCTTTTATTGCAAAAACTGTCCCAGAACATAATTTTGCCGGGCAGCAGCAACTATTTTATAAATCTTGCATGTGCGTTTTCTGTAGTGGTAATTGTATTGCTGTATTGCTACTTCTGCACTAGGAAAATCAAGCGTTTCTCTCCAATTGATGCAATCAGGAATGGGGAAAATGGGGAACGTTATTCCCAAAAAGGAATGATCCATCTGAATAAATCAAATATTCCAGTAGTCCTGTTTCTGGCATGTAATGATATTCTAAGTAATATCCGGAGGTTTGCTGCGATGCTGGTTATTTTCACATTAGGGATTTTGCTGATTATCATTCCGATAAATACAATTAACACATTAAAATCTGACAAACTTCTTTCATGGTTCAGTATGGCAGAGTGTGATCATGTGATCAGCGTTGAGCAGCTTTTTGATACAAACAGCAATAACCGTGCTTTTGTAGAAGATACATTAGAGGAGGTGAAAGGAAAGCTTTCGGGTAAAGGGATAAAAGCGGATGCCTTCCAGGAAATTATGTTTCGGATGAATATTTCTTATAAGGGCAAAAGGATGTCTTCGCTTTCCAATCAAGGGGTTGGGGGAGTTACAACAGATATGTACGCGTATCTGGAAGGGTTCGCGCCCCAAAATAACAATGAAGTAGGGATTTCCCATATTGTGTCAGATACGGTTGGTGCAAAAATTGGGGATACTGTCGTAATCAGGAATGGGGAAACAGAGCGCCAGTATATGGTTACGGCAATTTATCAGACAATGAATAATATGGGGGAAGGAATCCGTTTTTATCAGGAGGAGGAACTGGATTATACTTATGCTGCGGGAAGCTTTGGGATTCAGGTAAAATATAAGGACAATCCTGATAAAAAAGAATTAGAGGAAAGGAAAGAGATTTTAAAAGACTTTTTCCCAGACGCCAAAGTCTTTACTCCCGGGGAGTATGTTGGTCATATGATTGGCGGCGATGTGATAACCAAGGTACAGGATATTAAGCATCTAATCCTTGCCATAATATTATGCATTAATACGCTGGTAACGGTATTAATGGTAAAAAGTTTTCTTACAAAGGAAAAGGGCGAGATTGCCATGTTAAAGGCGCTGGGTTTCCAGAATATATCCCTTGTCGTTTGGCAGGCTCTTAGGATTGGGCTAATACTCTTTTTTGCCACAATTCTTGCAACCCTTTTTTCAACGCCGCTTTCCCAGGTTTCCATAGGGCCGGTTTTCCGTATTATGGGAGCGCAGAATATAACATTTGAAATTATACCTTTGGAGGTTTATGTTTTATATCCGTTAGTTGTGCTGTGCGTAACTATCCTGGCAGGGGTAATGACTGCAACACAGATTCGGAAAATTTCCACATCAGAGGCTTCAAGGGCAGAATAGCTAGAGCGTGTTTGAAAACCGCAGAAAAGAGGATGAATATGAAAACTATTTTAGAAGTAAAGAATTTATGCAAAACATATATTTTAAATAAGCGCCAGAATAATGTGCTCAAGAATGTGAATTTTACAATTACAGATGGGGAGATGGTAGCGGTTATGGGACCGTCTGGCTCAGGGAAGTCTACATTGTTATATGCTGTTTCCGGTATGGATAAAATTACGGCAGGGGACGTTTATTTCCAGGAAAAAAATATTGCAAATCTTCCTGCAAAGGAGCTTGCAGGTATTAGGCTTGATGAAATGGGGTTTGTCTTCCAGCAGATGTATATGCTTAAAAACCTGTCTGTATTGGATAATATCATTTTGCCGGCATGCCAGTCGAAAAAAAATACTGCCAGCCGGAAAGAAAAGGTGCAGTTTGGGCAGGATTTGATGAGGAAGCTTGGGATTATTGAAATTGCAGACAGTGATGTTAATGAAGTATCTGGGGGGCAGCTTCAAAGGGCATGTATTTGTAGGAGCATGGTGAACCATCCCAAAATAATATTTGCCGATGAGCCAACCGGGGCGTTAAACCGCACTTCTTCCGAAGAGGTTATGGAAGAACTTGCAAAAATTAATAAAGAAGGGACTACGGTTATGCTTGTTACACATGATGTCAAAGTTGCCGCAAAGTGCACAAGGGTTCTTTATATTGTTGATGGAAACATAAAAGGGGAGTATAATCTTGATAGATATAACTCTTCTGCAGAACTTCGGGAGAGGGAACGCTCACTGAACAACTGGCTTATGGAAATGGGATGGTAATAATGACAGATATTCTAGTAGTAGAAGACAATAAAGAATTAGCAGGGCTTTTATGTGATTTTCTCCGGGCAGAAAATTACATTGTCAGCATTGCAGAGGATGGGGAAAAGGCGCTGCATCTGTATGAACAATATGGTGCAAAGCTTGTTGTCCTGGATATTATGCTTCCTGGGTTAGATGGATTTGCTGTCTGCAAAAAAATCCGGGAACTTGGGAACACGCCTGTATTGATTGTCAGCGCAAAAACGGAAAAGGAGGATAAATTAAACGGGCTTTTCCTTGGTGCGGACGACTATATTGAAAAACCATATGATATAGACATTATGCTTGCTAAAATCAAAGGGATTTTTAAGAGGCAGTATTCGATGGATGATATTACAGATGGGAATCTCCGCCTTAATAAAGTGAACAGGACAGCGTATAAAGAAAATCAGCCGCTTGAACTGACAGCAAAAGAATTTGACCTTCTTTTGCTTTTGATAGAAAATAAAGGGAAGGTGCTAAAAAAAGAATTTATTTTTCGCCAGATTTGGGGTTCTGATAGTTTTTCAGAACCCCAGACACTGACTGTGCACATCAAATGGCTGCGGCAGAAAATTGAAGAAAACCCGAAAAGCCCGAAAAGGCTCTTAACGGTTTGGGGAGTGGGGTATCAGTTTTTATGAAAAGCTTTTATAAGTTTTATGCTGCTGTTATTGCACTGATTTTATTTATTTTTGCTGTTGCGAATAGTATTCTCCTAAAAATAGAAAAAGGCGATGCAGGAAGGCCATACCGGGTAGAAGTAGAACGGCTTGCAAAAGAAATTGAGGAAAAGGGCCTGGAAAATATCAGCTTGGGAAAGTATCAGTATATTATAAATATTGATGTCTGCCAAAGCTGTAGTGCCTTACAAGGCCGGAAAGGGAAAGACAGATTAAAGGAGAAAAAGGTTTTTTATGAGGGTTCCGGAAACGATTATATTATCCGCAAGGTTGGCCCGACCCTTTTCCGCTTTGACTATCGGTTTTCTGCTGGCTCTGGGCGAAGCAATCTGGCAATTGCGGTAAATGCTGCCCTGGGTGTTATGTCATTACTTATATTTGCTATTCTCGCTTATATTCAGCATAATATATTAAAACCGTTCCAGTCCCTGCGCCAAGTGCCCTATGAGCTTTCAAGGGGAAACCTGGCTGTGCCTATAAAGGAAAGCAGACACCGTTATTTTGGGAAATTTGCCTGGGGGATAAATATGCTCCGGGAAAATATGGAACAGCAAAAACAGCGTGAACTTGCCCTGATACATGATAAAAAAACATTGGTGCTTTCTATTTCGCATGATATTAAAACGCCCCTTTCTGCAATTAAGCTGTATGCGCAGGCTCTTTCCAGGGGGCTTTATAAAGATGCTGCGAAAAAAATGGAAATCGCGGAAAGTATTAATGACAAAGCAGATGAAATAGAAAAATTTGTTTCACAGATAATAAAAGCTTCCAATGAAGACTTTTTAAACCTGGAAGCTAAGCAGGAGGAATTTTATCTTTCGGCGTTAGTCCATAAGACTTCACAATATTATAAAGATAAGCTTAGCCTTGTGCGGATTTCATTTTCTGTCGGTAGCTATGAGGATTGTATCTTAAAAGGGGACTTTGACAGAAGTATAGAGGTTTTGCAGAATCTGATAGAAAATGCTGTAAAATATGGGGACGGGCATTCGATTGAACTTTTATTTGCGGAGGAAAGCGGCTGCCAGCTTGTTACTGTAAAAAACAGCGGCTGTACTCTGTCGGAAACAGAGCTCCCCCATATTTTCGACAGCTTCTGGAGGGGGTCTAACGCTGGGAGTAATGCAGGGAGCGGCCTTGGGCTTGCAATCTGCCGCCAGCTTATGCATTTAATGAATGGCGATATCTTCGCAGAAATACAGGGGGATGCCATGTGCATAACGCTTGTCTTTATAAAATCTTAATATTTTCTTATGTAAAATCATCTATAATAAATATATTAGAGAAATGAAATAGTAACATTCTTTAAAGAAGGGAATTATAAGATTATGGATGATAAAATACTTATCGTTGATGATGAGCAGGAAATTGCCGATTTGGTGGCGATTTATCTGGAAAATGAAGGTTTTACAGTATTTAAGTATTATAACCCAAAAGAAGCCTTGGGCTGTATTGAAGAAGAAAACCTGGATTTAGCAGTGCTTGATATTATGATGCCGGGGATAGATGGTTTTGCGCTTTGCCGGAAGATACGGGAAAAGCATCAGTACCCTATCATTATGCTGACAGCGAAAGGGGAGGAAATTGACAAAATAAACGGCCTGACCTTAGGGGCGGACGATTATATCACAAAGCCTTTCCTGCCCCTGGAACTGGTTGCCAGGGTAAAGGCACAGCTCCGCAGGTATAAAAGGTACAATGCCGCACAGGAGGCGGATGAGGATATTATAGCCCATTCTGGCCTGGTCTTAAATATCAGGACGCATGAATGTACCTTAAATGAAAGAGTACTCTCCCTAACACCGACTGAATTTTCTATTTTGAAAGTCCTCTGCCAGCAAAAGGGAAAAGTAATCAGTTCAGAAGAATTGTTCCATCAGATTTGGAAGGATGAGTATTATACCAAAAACAATACGATCACGGTCCATATCCGTCATTTGCGTGAAAAAATGGGAGACTCTTTTGAAAATCCCAAGTATATAAAAACAGTCTGGGGGGTTGGCTATAAAATTGAAATATAATATAAAAAAACTTGGGATTTTGCTGCTTGTTGTATCCTTTGGCGTAATCTTGTGTTACGCTATATTGGATTTTTTTGATTCAGCGTTAAATGGCGTTTTGCTTGATTGGTTTGATAAAAATTTTATGTATGATTATGATACAGGTATAAAATCTTCGGCAAATCAGCGGATATACACGCGCAGCATTCACTGGGGGGCTGTAAAATCGTTTTTATTGATATTTTCGATTCTTTTGTTGGAAGCATGGATTATTTCTGTTTTCTTTGCAGCACATCTTTCCGCAAAAAAGGCTTCAAAAAAGACGGTAGAAGAAGCTGGGAAGAAGATACATGCCTATATGGCAAAAGAGGTGGATGCAGAGGAAATTTTTCCTGATACTTATAAAGAACTTGCCGTGCAGATGATGGCGATAAAAACAAATAGGATGCAGAACGAACAGCGGCTGCGGGAGGAAGCCCAGCGGAAAAACGATTTAATTACCTATTTAGCACATGACCTGAAAACGCCTCTTACGTCTGTTATCGGCTATTTAAGCTTGCTGGATGAAATACCGGAAATGCCGGAAAAGCAGCGTGCCCGTTATACAAAAATCACACTGGAGAAGGCGCAGAGGCTGGAGAAACTGATAAATGAATTTTTTGAGATTACACGTTATAACTTGCAGCAGATTTCTATAGAAAAAGAAGAAGTTGACCTTTCCTATATGCTTTTCCAGATGGCAGATGAATTTTATCCCATTTTCCATGCCCATGGGAATACTGCAGAACTGGATGTAGGCGAAGAACTTATGGTAATGGCAGATTCTATGGAACTGGCGCGCGTGTTCAACAATATCCTGAAAAATGCCGTGGCATATAGTTATCCTAATACAGCGATTAAAATCAATGCAAAAGAAGAGGGGAACCATGTACAAGTCTCTTTTTCAAATGAAGGGAAGACAATTCCCAAACAAAAGCTGGATTCTGTATTTGAAAAGTTTTTCCGCTTAGATGAAGCAAGGGCAACGAACACTGGCGGCGCCGGGCTGGGATTGGCCATAGCAAAAGAAATTGTTTCCCTGCATAATGGCACAATATCAGCCTCTAGTGAAAATGGAACCACTGTTTTTCTGGTAACACTGCCTCTTGGTACGCTTCCTAACCAATAGTAATCCTTGTTTCGCGGGAATAAATAAAAATGCTTTCATTCTCTTGACACATATGGGAACGAAGGATATAATTATATACATTCCGTGCTAGCTGGGGAGTTAGCGGTGCCCTGTACCTGCAATCCGCTATAGCAGGGGTGATGTTCTGCTTCGGAGTTATTATTGCAAAGCAGCCCAATGTATGTGGCGTTGACGTTTTGGTCTTGCGCAATGGAACCTTATGAACCGTGTCAGGAGGGGAACCTAGCAGCACTAAGTAAGTGTTTTCGTGTGCCGCAAGGTCGCCGGAACCGAGTTAACAGCATTGGTAACGTTTGTAGTAATTTCTACAACGCAGGATGCACGGATTTTATTTTTGGAGGAAATTCAGTGAAAGCAGAATTAAAAAAGAACAGCGTTAACCAAGTGCCAAAAGGGACTGCTATTTTTGAAGAGGGAGATGAGATAGCAGGAATCGGCTTGGTTGTGAAAGGAAGAGTGCGTATCCATGCTGAAGGGGTAAACTTAGTGGTTGGCTCCGGCAATTTTCTTGGGCTTTGTGATTTAATGGATAAAACACATAACCTTACTTATACAGCAGATACCAATCTTGCTATTTATATTTTTCCGGTAACAAACTTGGGGATGGCAGTCAGGGGGCTGATTAAGGCAAATAAAGATTATGCCCCGTTAATGGTTTCTACTTTGAGTAAATATATCCGTGAGCTGGCTAAGATTTTAGAAGAGTTAGAGGAAAATGCAGAGATTACCAGCAAATTTATCAAGGAAGCTTATCAGAGGTATCTGGAGATTGGAAAGAAGACTGGAGCTAGGACAACGCCAATCCGTACAGTTGAAGAGTTAAAAGAGCTGGAAAAGGGGACAGTCAATGCAGAGCTGATAGAATATTACCGTGCCTGTGCTGAGCTTCCGGCAGAAATACAGAAAGCTTATTTTGGCGTAAACGCTACGATTACAATCCATCATATCCTGGAGCAGGTTTATCTGATTAGGAGCTTGGTGGCAAGATGCAGGCAGGATGCACAGTATCTGAATAGGCTTGCTGCCCCTCTTGTATTGGATGCCAGAAGCCTTTATTCCAGCGTGATGCAGCAGGCGGTTATGTTACAACGGGCAGGGGAAAAAATTTCAGAAGTTACTTCGCTTTTAGATGATGTAATTGACAGGACAAATTCCTTGGAAAATCTTTTAGGCAAACGTGCCAGCATAGAACTGGGAGTTGCCCATGAAGCAATAGAAGAAGCCTATTCCAATCTGTTAAATGGAGGGGGGGCTTCTGGTGCAGGAATTGTAACTGGGGAGGGCGAAGGAGCTGATATTTCTGATTTGGCTGGGGCGCTTGACCAGATTCTTGCCTATGGAGAGCTGGAAGAAGAGAAAGAGACAGCTTTACGAGATAACCTGGATGCATTTATGGCGCTGTCTGATAAATATTCTACCGAGGAAGATGCAAGGAATCTTCGGAGAAACTTGATTAAAGTATATTATGAACTATATCAGAATGTTTTCCTTAAGGATTATAAGTCAGGGGAGGAAACCCCGCTTGTAATAGATTTATTCCTTCGGTATGGTCTTTTAAGTGAGACATTGGTATCTGAGGCGATTCAGAGGGATTTGCTTTCTTTGGGCAGGTCGGATTCCAGTGAAGGAGTTTGTACAGTATACGATATGAAAGAATGGCTTACTGAGGTTCTGGATGGGAAAAAAGAGCCGTCTAAGAGTGAGTTTGATATGGACTATGACGAAAGCCTGCGTGATATGCGTAAAAATGGGCAGATTACACAGGAACAGCAGCAAGAAATGTCGGATGACCTCGAAGCGAAATTTGCTTATGAGATTCAGAATATGTTCCGTACAAACCACCGTATCCTGTTTGGGCAGATTACTGCGTTTGTGCCATTTTTATTTACGGAATCCTGTTCTGGTTCACTGAGCCGGAGTTATTTATCAAAGGATAAAATAAATGCAGCAGTGCAGCGCCTGCTAAATATTGACTATTCTGTTTTTTACAGAGAGAGCCTTTATGGGCAGGAAGGTGCGTTTGTAAAAGAATATGTACAGGAAGAGGTGTTCCCTGATATTATTGCAATGCCGATTTATGGAAGTAAGACGGTTATGTGGCAGGAATTAAGCGGACGCCGCAGGAATTCCAAGGGAAGGTTTTTAGTCCCTATTTTTATGGAAGGTGATTTGGACAATGAGATGACAAAGCTGTTTGGGCGTTTCCGTTGGGAACTTTGCCGCACAATCCAGGGTTCATCATGGAATAATATACAGTTGAAATCCCTTACCAGTGAATATTGTGATTTTATCCAGTTTTACCGTAAGAATAGGGAATTATCGGATGATAAAAAGGAAAAACTAAAGATGCAGATTCAGAAATGCCGAAATAATACAAGGGAAGTCTTTGTCTTGGATTATGAAAACTGGATACGCCATGAATCGCAGGGCGGCCTGCTTTTAAGCAAGCCGGTGCGTGAGATTCTTGCAACATATTGTCCTTTTACAAAGGAAATAAGGGAAAAGATAGGCGAACAGCCAATGTTCCGCGATGCGATGGCACGCTTTGGCAGGGAACGTGCGAAACATGCAAAGGAATATGATTTGCGGTTCAGGATATGGGAAAAGGATGGCTTGGAAATCCCGCCTGAAGTTGTTTCAACAAAGCGTTTTTATACGGAATACTAATTTTACAGCCATCCGCCATCTAAAATGATTATCTGGCCGGTCAGATAATCATTTTTTTTATTGATATCATAGGCAAGCTGCGCCACTTCATCAACTGTGCCCATCCTGCCGGCAGGGATTTCATCAGTAATGGCTGTAAGTTCTTCTTTTGTCAGGCGGCTGTTCATCGCAGTGTCAATAATGCCGCAGGCTATGGCGTTTACCTGGATGTTGCTTGGGGCAAGTTCTTTTGCCAGTGCTTTTGTAAATGCGTTGACGCCGCCTTTTGAGGTAGAATAAGCGACTTCCGCAGATGCGCCAGTACATCCCCAGACGGAGGAAATTGACAGGATTTTCCCGCTTTTTTGAGGAAGCATTATTTTGATGGCAAGCCTGCTGCAGTAAAAGACAGAGCTTAAGTTGGTGGAAAGGATTTTGTCCCATTCCGCATCTGTCATGTCTTGAAGCAGCCCAAAATAGGCGATGCCTGCGTTGTTAACCAATACGTCAAGGTGGCGGAACTTCTCTTCGATTTGCATGAAAAAGGCTGCAGCATCTTTGGAACATCCCATGTCGCCTGTAAAGGCAAGGCAGTTTACATGGCAGGCTTCGATTTCTTTTTTTACTTCAAGGAGTTTTTGCTCCTGGGAACGGCAGCAGATGGCTACATCATACCCTTCTTTTGCATATTTCAAAGCAATTGCCTTTCCGATTCCCTGGGAGCATCCTGTAATAGCGGCTGTTTTGTTTTGCATTTTGTATCCCTCCTGGCAGCGTTCGCATTGAATAGTAACAATTGTAATTATATATAGTATACCATGAAAAGCAGCTACTTTACATGATTTTCTTTTTTTGTTATAATATGTTTTATGTTTGTTACTGGCCATGTAATGAATAGTAACTTATGTTTTGGGTTGAACACATATGTTGAGGGAAGGTACTAATAATGAAGAAAAAAAATGTAGCAAAAATGTTTTTTACAAGCCTGCTAAAATCTTTGGTTTGTATTGCTGTAATTTTAGGGGTAGGTTTTGCCAGTTATAAGATTTCTTATTCGGTATTGTCTGGTGCAGATGAAAATGGCAGTGACCCGGTTGATAGTTTAAAGGGTATAATAGATGACGCGACAACGGATGAAATTTCAAAAAATCTGATATATGTTTCAAATGATAAAAATAAGATTACACATATTATGCTTGAAATATGTAATACAAAAACGTATAATATGGATTATGTTACAATTCCTGTCCGCACAGATTATACGATACCATCTGTTATGTACAGGAAACTTTGCCAGGTAAACCAGGAGATTCCACAGGTAGTCCGCATTGCAAAGCTGAAACAGTACTTTGAAGACGAAAATGATGCGTATGGGTATGGCGTCCTGATTTTTGAAAAGATGCTTGGGACAGATATCAGTTATTATACAGCGATAGACCAGGAAACATATGAAAACCATTATATGCAAAAGAATGTTACGGTAGCATATCAGTCTAAAAGTTCGCTGAATAATACGCCGGAGCCAGACGGTGTTACTCCAAGTTCTTCCGTTGTATCGCGGACTAAAATGAAAATTTCACTATTGAGTGATGCGTATAAAAGACAAATCCAGGATTTAGGGCATGATAAAGAAAAAATTGCAGATTATATTAAAGCCCAGTATGAGAGGGTGGCGTCTAATCTGACAGAGTATAATAAAATAGGATATGTAGAAGCATATGAAAAGATGGATGCAGGGCTATACCATTATTGGGGGATTCCGGGGATTTATAATGGCAAGGTATTTGAAGTGGATGCTAAGGCAGCAAAAAAGGCATTGAAAAGTTTGGCTGAAAATACAGAGAAATATACTGCTGCACAGGATTTTACAAAGGTAAATATGGTTATACCTCCTTCCTCTGGCAAGCTTCCGGAGGAGACAGGGCTGTCTGGTTCAAAAGGCTTAAAAATATATGTGCTGAATGGCAGCCGGATTGCAGGAGTGGCTTCTTCAACAAAGCAGGAGTTGGAGAATGCAGGTTATATTGTGCCGCAGGTAGGGAATTATACAGCAGAGACTTTGGCAACAACAAGGATAAAAGTTAGCAAGGAGGGGCAGGGAGAGGATTTAAAACAATATTTTAACAATCCTGAGATAGTTGTTGGCGGTGTGACAGAGGGGTATGATATTGAAATTATTCTGGGAACTATGGATGCAAATTAGGACAAGCCATCTTATTCCTGCGGGCGGATGGAAGAGGAGTGGTGTGTCCTTCAATAGCAAAGGATAGGACAATATGCAGGCTTCAGTTAAGATAATGGATATTGATGTCGACATGATATCAAATGACATTCTTATAAAAGAGATAAATGAATATCTTACAGATGAAAAACCGCAGGTTATCCTGTTTGCTTCGACAGAATTGCTAAACCAGGCTGTCGGGGATGAAAGCTGCAGGAAGTTAATTGGCATGGCGGATTTGCTTTTGCCAGGGGAGGAAGCTCTTTTAAGCGCGCATCATGCGGATGTGCTGAAAGCAGGGGATATGGTAGTAAGCTGTAAGAGCTTTGGGCTGGTATTAGAGAAGTTGACAAAGGAAGACCGCTCTATTTATATTGTTTCAAAAAGTGATAATGATGTATATTTGCTAAAAGAATATTGTAAAAGGATGCAGCCAGAGCTGCGGATTGTTGGTTCATGTGTATATACAGAGGATTTGGATGATGCAGCGATTGTAAATGAGATTAACAGCCATGTGCCAGATATCCTTTTGGTGGACTTAAAGACAGGGGCGCAGGAAAAATGGATTATGGCGCACGTTCCCCTGCTCAATGCAAGGCTTTGCATCGGGATAGGCGGTGTTGCCGGTTTAGTTATGGCGCAGGAAAAGGAGATTCCGGGTTGGATTGTGAAGCTGCACCTAGATGGGCTTTACCATAAAATCGTACGGGAGCAGTCTGTAAAAAAGGATATGCGGGCGCGTATATTCCGGAAGAAAGTTGTACAATATAATAATCAGATAGATGAACAGAACCAAAAGGATGATACAAAGTAATGCTATCATCCTTTTTGCTTTTAGGGCATGGAGTGTAAACAGCAAATTAAATGTATATTTTAGGAGAGTGGAAAATGGCATGGAAAATCATCAGGATTATTATTGGGACTTTAATGATGGCTGCTGCAGTTAATTTCATTTTTGAACCGATGAATATGGTTATGGGCGGTGTGTCAGGGTTGGCAATTATAGTGAAAGAACTGACGAAAGGGATTGTTGACGGAGGTTTTCCAGTATGGGTTACAAACCTTGCCGCCAATGTTCCGATTTTTCTGCTGGGTTATTTTGTAATGGGAAAAAGTTATCTAGGATATACTTTTTTTGCGAACCTCTGCTTTTCTTTCTTCTTGCTTGTGCTTCCAGTTGTTTCAATAGAGCAGAAGGATTATTTCCTGTCAGCGATAGCAGGAGGTGTTTTGACAGGCGGGGGTCTTGGGCTCGTATTTGCTGCTGGGTATTCCACTGGGGGCATGGATTTATTGGGCAGCATTATCCAAAGCCGCCTGAAATCCTATCCTGTAGCTGTTATCCTTTTTGCATTGGATGCTACTGTTATTTTTACCGGCGCATTGGTATTTGGTTTTTTTACTACTGCCTATGCTGTGGTTTCTGTTTTTATCTCCTCCAGGATTATGGATGAAATTTTGTCTGGCCTTAAACTTGGAAAACAAATTTGGATTATTTCAGAAGAACACCAAAAAATCAGTAATGAGATTATACAACAGATGGGGCGGGGCGTGACATGCATATCAGGGCAGGGGATGTATACAAAACGCACAAAAAATATATTGTTCTGTGTGGTTGGGAAACGGCAGGTGATGTCTTTGGTAAGCATTGTCAGGCAGGTAGACAGGGCGGCATTTATCGTTATCCAGGATGCGCGGGAAGTAATGGGGGAGGGGTTCCGGGAAATTAGCGAATAGGCACTAGGAGGCTTTGGTAAAATCAAACAGTATTTTCAGGGATTCTTTTGTGGATTTATGGCGAATTGAACGAAAAAAAAATAAAGTATACGCTTTGCACAAAACAAGAAATGTTTCTTTGTCAATTTATGCTATGGTCAAGTTATCTGTTATGGTGTATTATACTTTATAGGTTGAGTGGCAGATAGCACTTAAAAAATATTATTTGATAGTAGGAGGATACATACTATGGCAAGTTTATCTTTAAAAAACATTTATAAGACTTATCCGAACGGATTTCAGGCAGTTAAGAACTTCAATCTTGAGATTGCAGATAAGGAATTCATTATTTTCGTAGGGCCTTCTGGATGTGGTAAGTCTACAACGCTCCGTATGATTGCAGGCTTGGAAGAGATTTCAGAAGGTGAGCTGTGGATTGGTAACAGTCTGGTAAATGATGTTGAGCCGAAGGACAGGGATATTGCGATGGTATTCCAGAACTATGCCCTGTATCCACATATGACTGTTTTTGATAACATGGCATTTGGCCTTAAACTTAGAAAGACGCCAAAAGACAAAATTGACAAGATGGTACATGAGGCAGCTAAGATTCTTGATATTGAGCAGCTCTTAGACCGTAAGCCAAAGGCTTTATCTGGTGGTCAGAGACAGCGTGTGGCAATGGGTCGTGCAATTGTCCGCCAGCCTAAGGTATTCCTTATGGATGAGCCTTTATCAAACCTGGATGCAAAACTCCGTGTTCAGATGCGTATTGAGATTTCTAAAATCCATCAGAGACTGGAAGCTACTATTATCTATGTAACACATGATCAGACAGAGGCGCTTACCCTTGGTACACGTATCGTAGTTATGAAAGATGGTATCATGCAGCAGGTTGCTTCACCAATTGATCTTTATACAAAGCCATGTAATGTATTTGTTGCTGGATTTATTGGTTCTCCTCAGATGAACTTTATCAACTGTAAAGCAGAAAAGAATGGAAATGGTGTAAAACTTCACTTTGGATCTTACGCTGTAAGCCTTCCAGAAGCAAAGGCAGCTAAGGTGATTGAAGGCGGCTTTGTTGGAAAAGAGGTTATCTTGGGTATCCGTCCAGAAGATATTAAGGATGATGAAGATGTAGTAAGTGCAGGTGGCGATAATGTATTGGAAGCAACAGTAAGGGTATACGAAATGCTTGGTGCAGAAGTATTCCTGTATCTGACTGTAGCAGGCCATGACAAGGATGTAACAGTCCGTGTAAACCCACGTACAACAGCACGTCCTGGCGATACTATCAAGATTGCCCTTGATATCAGCAAGATTCACGTATTTGACAAAGAGTCAGAAAAGACAATTACAAATTAGTAACGAGCCATAGTTAGTAATGTAGATAATATAGGGGATGCATATAATGCATCCCCCTTTTTCTATTTACATTTGTATAAATTGATGATAATATAGTATTATATGGGGAATTTTATGTATGCGCATGTTGTTTTGAGGATGTGAATCGTAACTGCGCATATCAGAACAGGAAAAGGAATAATGTTGGAGGGATTATATGATATCAAATCAAGTGTTACAGACTACAATTGATGGTTTAAAAAATATTACACGAGTAGATATCTGCGTTATGGACATTGAAGGGAAAGCGCTTGCAACAACGATTAATAATGTAGAAGAGTATGAAGAGGCTGTTATGGCGTTTGTGGATTCTCCGGCAGACAGCCAGGTCCTGCAAGGATATCAGTTTTTTAAAGTATTTGATGAGCACCAGTTAGAATATGTCCTGCTTGCAAAAGGAGACAGTGAAGATGTGTATATGGTTGGTAAGTTGGCAGCATTTCAGATAAGGAATTTATTAGTTGCATATAAAGAGCGTTACGATAAAGATAATTTTATCAAGAATTTACTCTTGGACAACCTGCTGTTGGTAGATATTTATAACCGTGCAAAAAAGCTTCATATTGAAACAAATGTAAAACGTATTGTTTTTCTGATTGAAACAGAGAATGAAAAAGATGTCAATGCATTGGAAACGGTAAAAGGACTGTTTGCAGGCAAGAAGAAGGATTTTATTACACAGGTTGATGAAAAGAATATTATTCTTGTGAAAGAAGTTGCAGACAACGAAGATTATGACGATATGGAGAAGACTGCAAGGGTTATCCTGGATATGCTGAATACCGAAGCGATGACAAAGGTGCATGTGGCATATGGTACGATGGTACAGGAAATCAAAGACGTTTCACGCTCGTATAAAGAGGCAAAGATGGCGCTGGATGTTGGCAAAATCTTTTACAGTGACAGAAATGTAATTGCATATAGCAGCCTTGGGATTGGGCGTTTGATTTACCAGCTGCCGATGCCGCTCTGTAAAATGTTTATTAAAGAGATATTTGGGCAAAAGTCCCCAGATGATTTTGATGATGAAACAATAGCGACAATTAATAAGTTTTTTGAAAACAGCCTGAATGTGTCAGAGACGTCACGCCAGCTTTATATCCATCGGAATACGCTGGTTTACCGGCTGGATAAGCTTCAGAAAAGTACAAATCTTGACTTGCGGGTGTTTGATGATGCAATTACTTTCAAGATTGCATTAATGGTTGTTAAGTATATGAAATACATGGAGAATTTTGAGTATTAGTTTGATAGGGCACCAGCAAAGGCGGTGCCCTTCAGTATGTCAGGGCGTAACAGGGAATATTTTAGTAAAAGTTATTGATATGCCTTAGAGGAGGAAACATGGGAAACAGGGAATTACTGATTCAGATGGAACATGTTAGGGTGGCATATCCGTCTGGGATGGAGGCATTAAAGAGCGTAAACATATCTGTAGAAAAGGGAGAGTTTCTCTTTGTTGTGGGAAGCAGCGGTTCAGGGAAATCTACGCTGATTAAAACATTACTTGGGGAAGTGGGGGTGTCTTCTGGGCAGATACTGGTGGCAGGCAGGGAGTTAAGCAGGCTGAAAAAGAAAGAACTGCCACATTACCGAAGAATGCTTGGGGTTGTTTTTCAGGAGTTCCGTTTGTTGGAGGACCGCAATATTTTTGAAAATGTTGCACTGTCACAGAGAATAATTGGCGTTAGCCATGACAGGATTAAGAGAAATGTTTCTTTGATGCTTGAAATGGTAGGGCTGGGAGATAAGCGCAGGGCATATCCTAAGGAGTTGTCTGGCGGGGAGCAGCAGAGGGTGGCGATTGCACGCGCAATGGTAAACCGTCCGGCTATTCTTCTGGCAGATGAGCCGACAGGAAATCTAGACCCCAAAAATTCATGGGAGATTATGGATTTGCTGGAGGAGATGAACCAGCTTGGTACTACAGTTGTAGTGGTGACTCACAATAATGAAATCGTAAATCAGATGAAAAAGCGTGTGGTGACCCTGAGCCAGGGAGTTGTTACAAATGATATACCACAGGGAGGTTATGTACAGTGAAAACATTTGGTTATGGCTTAAAGCAGGGGATTAAGAATATAGTGCAGAACCGGCTGTTTTCCCTGGCAGCGGTTGGCACAATTGCGACATGCCTGTTTTTGCTGGGGATTTTTTATGCATTGATTAGTAATTTCCAGAATATGGTGTATAATGCAGAAAGCACAGTAGGTATTACTGTTTTTTTTGACGAGGGCATTTCAAAAGAACAAATTGATTTAATTAAAGGTGAAGTTGAGGCATGTAAGACAGTAGAAAGGGTAGTTTACATATCGGCAGAGGAGGCATGGGAGAAATTCCAGAAGGAAATGTATTCGGGGAAGGGTAATATTAAAGAGACTTTCCAGGGGGATAACCCGTTAAAAAATTCTGCGTCGCTTGAAGTTTATTTAAGTGATGTATCTAATCAGGAGAGTATAGTAAATCTGATCCAAAAGATGGAGGGGGTCCGCAAAGTGAACAGTTCTAACAGCATTGCGGATGGTTTGACCAGTTTTAATACATTGGTGACCTATATTTCTGCTACGATTATAATTTTACTGTTGATGGTTTCCGTTTTTTTAATTAGTACTGCAGTGGCAACAGGCATCCGTGTGCGTAAAGATGAAATTTCCATTATGAAATATATTGGTGCAACAGAGTTATTTATTAAGCTTCCATTTATTGTGGAGGGAGTTGTAATAGGGATAGTGGGTGCGGCGCTTCCTTTGGCGCTGCTCTGGCTGATTTATGAAAGGGTGGTTGGTTTTATTTTGGAACATTTTTCTGTGTTGTCCCAATGGCTTACTTTTGTTGATGTAGCTGAGGAATTTCGTACATTGATACCGCTTTCTTTCTTGGTAGGGATTGGGATTGGTTTTACAGGCAGTGTAATGTCAGTGCGTAAGCATCTGAAGGCATAATGGCATGAAGAAGGGGAGGAAATCAGATGAAGAAAAAGGTTGGCATTATAGTTGGGATATGGGTTGCCGGGGCTGTTTTAGCTGGGAATATGGGGCGGCTGTTTCCTGGGAGGCAGGAACAGAAGACTATTACAGTGCAGGCGGCTTATTCAGATGATATTCAGGAGGATATAGACGAGGCCAGCCAGGAGATTAAAGAGGCACAAGAGGAAAAAAAGCAGCTTGAAAAAGATATTGAGGCGATTGAAGAAAAGAAAAGTGATGTACTAGAATATGTGGAGCTTTTAGATGGTAAGCTGACAGAACTTATGGGCAGGATTCAGAGGAATAAAGCCGATATTACAGCAGCAAAAAAGAAAGTCCAGGCGCTGCGGCAGGAAAAAGAGCAGGCAGAGGCCGACCGGGAAAAACAGTATGATATTATGGCAGAGCGCATAAAATATATGTATGAAAATGGCAGCAGTGGGTATTTGGAGCTGTTATTTGGGGCAGAGAGCCTGTCAGAACTTTTTAACAGGGCAGAGTATGTCGGCTGCGTGACGGAGTATGATAATAACATTGTCCTGTCTTACCAGAAGGTGTGCAATAAACTGGAAAAAACAAAGAAGAAGTTAGAGGATAACCTTCAAGAATTGGAAGGATTACGGGAAAATCTGAAAGTAGAGGAAGATTCTGTCCGGCTAATGATGGATAAAAAAACAGTGGAACTAAATAAATACAAAGTGTTGATTCAGAAAAAAAACAAAGAAGCTAAGAAACAGGAAGATATCTTACAAAAGCATGAGGAAGAATTGGAACGGCTTTTAGAAGAGCAGCGGAGAAGGGCAGAACAGGAAGCAAGGGAAAGGACAGAACGTGAAAAAAGGGATAGCAGCTCTCCTGGACAGGCGAAACAGGGGTATCGGTGGCCTTTGCCGGTGTCGGGCACGATCACTTCTTATTTTGGTTACAGAAATGCACCAACAGCCGGGGCAAGTACTTACCATAAAGGGATTGACATTTCTGTACCGATTGGGACATCTGTGCTGGCAGCCAAGTCTGGCATTGTTGTAACAGCATCTTATTCGGCATCTGCCGGAAATTATATTGCACTGTACCATGGGGATGGGGTATATTCCTATTATATGCATTGCTCCAGCCTGGTTGCTGGTGTTGGGGAAGAGGTTTCGGCAGGGCAGAAGGTTGCTTTATCAGGAAATACTGGAATTTCAACGGGACCACATCTTCATTTTGCAATTTATGCAAATGGCGCATATGTAAATCCTTTGGATTATGTATCACAGCCATAATAATTCTTTATTGTGACAGAAAGGAGTTATAAATGAAAGACAGGGAATTTGGTAATGGTTTTTTGTGTGGCATATTGGGTGCTTTAGGAGTGCTTATTGTCCTTATCTTGGGACTGGAACTGGCTGGCGTGCTTGATTTAGGCAGTGTTGTGCTGGGGGCTCCGGGGAAACGTACGGCGATGGAGAGGAAAATCAGAAGGAAGGTCGACGTCCTGGAGTCATATATTGATACCTATTTTTTGGATGAGATAGATGAAGAAATGATGGCGGAAGCCGTTTATAAAGGTGTGGTTAATGGCCTGGGGGATGCCTATGCGGCATATTATACGGCAGATGAATATAAGCAGATACAGGAAAAAACGGAAGGGATTTACTGTGGGATCGGCACATATATTTCGGCTGACAATGAGAATGGCATTGTAACAATTATTAAGCCGATGAAAAACAGCCCTGCGGAAAAGGCAGGGGTTTTGGCAGGAGATATTCTTTATGCGATAGATGGGGAAGAAGTGTCCAATATGGAGATTTCACAGGTGCAGGCGTTGATTAAAGGGGAAAAAGGCTCTAAGGTAGAACTTACACTGATTCGTCAGCAAGGAGAGGTAAAGGTTACAGTAACCCGGGATGAGATTGTTGAGGATACTGTAGCCAGCCAGATGTTAGATGGTAAAATCGGGTATATCCAGGTAACTTCCTTTGAACAGGTGACTTCAGAACAGTTCCGTGATGCTGTGGATAAGCTGGAGGCAAAGGGGGAAGAGGGGCTGATTATTGATTTACGTGATAATGGTGGCGGCCTTTTAGATACTGCAGTTGACATGCTTGACCGTCTGCTCCCGGAGGGGCTTGTGGTATACAGCATGGATAAAGGTGGGAATAAGCAGGAGTATAATGCTAAAGACCCTGACAAATTTGATAAGCCTCTTGTGGTTTTGGTAAATGGTAAATCAGCAAGCGCCTCTGAAGTATTTAGCGGTGCGCTCCAGGACAAAAAGGCAGGCAAGCTGCTCGGGACAAAAACATTTGGAAAAGGGATTGTGCAGGGGATTTTTGCTTTGCAAGACGGTTCTGCTGTAAAGATGACAACGTCAAAATATTATACGCCAAATGGAAGGAATATCCATGGGAAGGGGTTGACTCCAGATATAGAGGTGGAGCTTTCAGAAAAACCGGAGAAACTTCCAGTTAGTGGGAAAAGAGTAGATAACCAAATAAAAGCGGCATATGATTACTTGACAGAAGGTTAATTTTAGTGGAGGATAAAATGAGGGATTTACAAAAGCAGTTATGCACGTTTTTCTTGGCTGTATTGGCAGGCGGGGCGATTGGGATTGGAGGCTGTGTTTACCTTTCATTGGAAAATAAGGTGGCTGGCGCGCTGATGTTTACTGTGGGGCTGTATGCAATCTGTGTGCAGGGGCTGAATCTGTATACCGGGAAGGTAGGGTATCTTGTAAACCGCCATCTGGGATATTGCCTGGATTTAGCTGTTATCTGGGCTGGCAATCTGGCAGGGACATTTTTGGCTGCTGTCGGATTGCAGTCTGCCCGGATTTCTTCAATATCTGAAAAGGCGGCGGCGATGTGTGAGATAAAGTTAAATGATAATTACCTAAGTTTATTTTTACTTGGGATATTTTGTGGTTTCCTGATGTTTGTAGCAGTAGATGGATATCAGTTATCAAAAAATCCTATCATTCTGTTTATGGGGGTAGCTGCGTTTATCTTGTGTGGTTTTGAACATTGTATTGCAGATATGTTTTATTTTTCTATGGCACAGATGTGGTCAGGGAAAGCATTTCTTTGCGTTTTAATAATAACGCTGGGAAACTCTGTGGGTGGGATTTTAATTCCTTTGGCAAAAAAACTACAGGGATAAAAAAGCGCCACTTATGTGGTGCTTTTTTATTATAGGAAATGATGCTGAAACATAGTGGTTACCATGCGCACCGGCGCAGGCGGCGCGCTTTTTTAGCTTGCAACAATAATGTTACAGCAGTTCCTGTAGTTTTTTGGAGGCTTTGTTTCTGTTATAATCTGCGCGTCCTCCAATTTGGCAAAGCTGATAGCAGTAATTTCACCAAATTTTGCCACATCTGCCAAGACATATTTTTTATGGCAGTGTTCCAGGGCTGTTTGTTTGATAAGGGATTCATTGCTGTCTGGCGTGGTATAGCCGTACCGTCTGCTAACTCCATTCGTCCCCAAAAAACCTTTTGTAAAATGGTATTTCTGGAGGCTTAAGACTGCCTGGCTTCCTACAATGGCTTCGGTTGTGCCTTTGAGTTCCCCGCCAATTAATAGGACTTTGAAACCTTCAATCGCCAGCCTTTTTGCATGGTCCACTGCATTTGTTACGAAAGTGACATTTTTTTCTGTTAGATATTCAATCATATAGCCTGTAGTTGTTCCGGCATCCAGGTAAATAAAATCATCCTTTTTTATTAATTGGGCTGCATACCTGGCAATTTGCCGTTTTTCTGCCTGTTTTACTTCCTGCTTCTGGGCAACAGAAAGTTCTGTTACGGTATAGGCATTTTCAATTGATACTGCGCCGCCAAAAACCTTGCTTAATTTCCCAGCCTTATCCAACGTTGTCAAATCCCTGCGGATTGTGGAATCAGAGCCTCCAGTCATTTCCTTGATTTCTGTTACCGAAATGCTGTTTTTTTCTTTTAGCATCTGCAAAATGATTTCATGGCGTTTTTCTGTCAACATAGTATTCCTTCCCTCTATTTTTTGAGTTCTTCTACGTTTGTTTCCAGAATGATTTTGCGGATTGGAAGGATTCTTCCTGGGGAAACAGAGAGTTCATCAATTCCCATAGCAAGAAATTCCTGCGTTAAATCTAAATCTGCGCCAAGCTCTCCGCAGATGCCAGCCCAAATGCCTTCCTTGTGTGCATTTTCAATAACCATGCGTATCATAGAGAGGACTGCCGGGTGATGTGCGTCATAGAAGTCGTCCAGTTTAGTATTCTGGCGGTCGATTGCCAGAGTATATTGTGTCAGATCGTTTGTCCCGATACTGAAAAATTCAACCTCTTTAGCAAGTTCCCGGCTTATCATTACGGCAGCAGGCGTTTCAATCATAATACCTTGTGATGGGCTGCCAAAGGCTATGTTTTGTTCTGTCAGTTCTTTTTTTACCTCTTCCACAATTTCTTTGATTTTCTTTACTTCCCATACGCTGGTTATCATAGGGTACATAATTGCCAGGTTTCCATATGCGCTGGCGCGGAATAGGGCGCGGAGCTGTGTTTTAAAAACTTCTGGGCGATCCAGGCAGATGCGGATGGCGCGGTAACCCATCGCAGGATTATCTTCCTTTTCAATCTGGAAATAATCGCATTGTTTATCAGCGCCAATATCCAGGGTACGGATAATTACCTGTTTTCCGGCCATTGTTTCTGCTACTGT
>CAJUJR010000050.1 GCA_910586605.1 uncultured Lachnospiraceae bacterium
ATATAATACTTGTATTTTCTGGCTCTTTTTCTAAATTTGACCGTGAATAGTAACTGTTAAAGACTTAAAAACAAGCAATGCAGTTGTCATAACATTGCTATAACATTACCAATCTAAGTCTTGAAACCGCATAAGTGCGTGCCTGGATTTGATCCCAAGCACGCCCTGTCTTTTCTTTTTACAACATCTCTGCCCTATTCCCCCATAATATCTTTTTTCAATGCTTCCAGTTTCCCTTTTGCATCTGCAACAGATTCTCCCTTTACGCCAAAATAATATTTAATTTTTGGTTCTGTGCCGGATGGGCGGACACAGCACCATGCATTATTTTCCAGTTCATAGTAAAGGACATTGGAAGCCGGAAGCCCTGTCGGGGACTCCTGCCCCGTCTCCATATCTGTAACCTTATCTTCCTGGTAATCACGGACACGGAGCACTTTATACCCGCCAAGTTCTTTCGGCGGATTCTTCCGCTGGCCTGCCATCAAATCCTGGATTTGCTGTGCGCCGTCCATGCCCTTCTTTGTAACTGTTGCAAGCCCTTCCTGATAATACCCATATTTCTGGTACATCTCTTCCATTGCATCGCAAAGCGTCTTACCCTGCAATTTATAATATGCCGCCACTTCACACAGCATCATAACTGCAACACAGGCATCTTTGTCACGCGCATATGTCCCAGCAAGGCAGCCATAGCTTTCTTCCATCCCAAATACATAATGGTGACTGTGATCCTGTTCAAATAATTTAATCTGTTCCCCAATGTATTTAAAACCTGTCAAAACTTCTATCAATGCAGCACCATACTCTTTTGCAACCGCCTTTAACATATCCGTTGTAACAATTGTTTCAATAATAGCTGGGTTCTGCGGCAGCTCATTCTTCGCTGCCTTTTCGCGCAAAATATATTCCGCAATCAAAGCGCCAGACATATTTCCGGTAAAGCTGACATATTCCCCTGTCTTGGTATCTTTTGCATAAACCCCAAGGCGGTCTGCATCCGGATCGGTCGCAAGCACTATATCCGCATCCACTTCCTTGGCAAGCTTTAATGCAAGTTCCCATGCCTTAGCGTCTTCCGGGTTCGGATAAGCAACTGTCGGGAATGCCCCATCCGGTTTTTCCTGCTCTTTTACCACATAGACGTTTTCAAAACCAAGCTCCTTTAATACGCGCCTGACAGGGATATTGCCAGTCCCATGAAGCGGTGTGTAGACAATTTTAATGTCTTTTGAAACCTTTTCAATCATCTCCGGATGGATGCTCTGCTTTTTCAGCTCTGCCATATACTCATCATCCACCGAACTGTCAATTATATGCAAAAGCCCCTTCTGCACGGCTTCCTCCTCCGCCATTGTACGGATCATCCCAAAATCTGTAACTTTGGCAACCTCTGCCAGGATGTTTTTATCATGCGGCGGAGTAATCTGCGCGCCATCTTCCCAATATACCTTATACCCATTATATTCCCTTGGGTTATGGCTTGCTGTTACAACAATACCAGCAATGCATCCTAAGCGGCGCACCGCAAACGAAAGTTCTGGGGTCGGGCGGAGCGAATCAAACAAATATGCCTTAATCCCATTTGCATTCAGACAAAGCGCAGCTTCTTTTGCAAATTCCGGCGACATCCTCCTGGAATCATAGGCAATTGCCACTCCTTTTTCCTGTCCATTTTCACTTAAAATATAATTTGCAAGCCCCTGTGTTGCCTGGCGGACAGTATAAATATTCATCCGGTTGGTACCTGCCCCAATCACGCCGCGGAGCCCCCCTGTCCCAAATTCAAGCTGACGGTAAAAACGGTCTTTAATCTCTTCTTCATTCCCCTCCAAATCCTTTAATTCCTTTTTTGTTTCCTCATCAAAATAGGAATCTGTACACCATGTCCCATACACCTCTTTGTAATCCATTTGCTCTCCTCCAATCTTTTAAATATCAAGTTAATTTTAAGTTAATTTTATATTAATTTTAATTCAATGTCAAGATACATTTACACAATATGGAAAAATTTTAAATTATTGTCCAACTCACTCGCCAGGTCATTTAATTCTCTTGAAGTAATCACCAAGTTTGCAATCGTCTCGTTCAACTCTGCCATAGAAGCCGTCGTCTCTTCAGCCGAAGCAGCATTTTGCTCCGAAATAGCAGATAACCCCATAACCACTTCGTCTACTTTCTTGCGCGCATCCTCACAAGCAGCTGTGCTCCTGCGAATCTGTAACATTTCATCATCTGACTTGCCAATCCCATCCTCCAGCACGCCAAAACGTTCACTTGTCTGCCGGATTTTATCCTGCTGGCTGACAATAATTTCTGACACTTCATCAACGATTCCAACTGTAAGTTCTGACTCATGCACTAACTCTTCAATTATCCCACGGATTGTATTCGCAGAAGAGCCAGACTGCGCTGCAAGCTGTGATATTTCTGTCGCAACAACCGCAAAGCCTTTCCCTGCTTCCCCAGCTCTCGCTGCTTCAATACTTGCATTCAAAGACAGAAGGTTCGTCTGGTTTGCAATTGAAGTAATCAGCTCTGTCACTTCCCTGATTTTTTTCACAGATTCATTTGTAACATGGATTTGCTCTACCACTTTTGCAAAAGCGCCAGATGTCTTTCCATTTGTATCGCTTAACTCCTTCATAAATACAGAAGATTCATCACTGACATGCTTCATCTTATCAGTAACATCCCCAAGATTTTCAACATTATCTACAATAGCGCCAAAAGCATTCCCCATCTCCCTAATCTGTGAAGAAGCTGTTTCCACCTCTTCTGCCTGTGTAACTGCCCCACAAGAAATATCCTCAACCGCTTTATTAATCTCAGCCGATGTAACATTGCTGCCCTTTGCCATGCTGTCAAGCGCATCGCCGGAATTTTTCACCTTTTCCGATATATCCTGTGCCACACAGATAACACCTGATATCTTGCTTAAAAATTCATTGACGTATCTTCCAAAAACAGAAAATTCATCCTTCCCTGCTTCATCTGCCCTAACAGTCAGATTCCCGTTTGTCATATTAGAAAGCGTATCACGAAACCTTGTAACGCTCCTGTTCATACTGTATCCGATATATGCCGTGCTAAGCACAATAATAGCAGCGCTGACAAGAAGTATCAGCAAAATCATAACAAACAGGCTGCTCTTTGTCGACTCATTATTTTCCTCCATTGTATCGCGCACTTCATCTGTATATTTTGTAAGCTGGCTGGAAAGTTTAATGTTTTCTGCTTTTAGCGAAAGCACTTCGCTATCTTTTTCTGACATACTGCTAAATACGGAAAGCTTTGCATTTACCTTTTCCAATATCTCGCTCTTTAAAGCTTCCTCCTTAACATAAGCTTCCAGGTTTGTGGCAACCTCGTCAAACAGTCCCTGAATCGCCTGAACCTCTTCTGCCACCTCGCTCCCTTCCACCACATGTTTGCTGTACGCTGCAAAGTCAGTATTTATTTTGGCCAGGGCGCCATTAAAATCATATTTATCAGCAAAGGCGCTGGCCGCCTGAAGCGTCCTCCCTCCCCCTGCTTCAAAATATACGTCATAAGATACGCTGTCATAATTCTGCATATTAAAAGCTGACATTGGGAATTTAAAGGAAACTTCTTCCCATGCGTTATTTGCCTTTGTATACTGCGCTTTGGCAATTACGGTATCCTTCCCGCCAAATTTCCCGATTTTCAGCCCTTTAAATGCATCACCATATGTACCGGACAAGTTCTCTTCTGTTTGGGAAGCAATATCTACCTTCTTCGTTTTTCCACCTGCACGGAACGTAATATTATTTAAGTAAACATTACCCCGGTACTGCACTGCTGTCCCGCCAATCCTTGCCAGGAAGTTTTCCCTTTTCCCAACATCCGGCACAGGGCAGCTATAGGTATATTTGTAATACCTTTTCCCATCAACCCGCACTGTCCTGCCGCTGCTGCCAATCTCCTTCCAGGAACCGTCCACCCATGACTTATCATCTTTAATCTGCGTAAATGTCCCGTCAATCTCTGTATCCTGGGACAAAAACTCTGCATACTGCCCGGTCTCCTTATCAAAGCCGCGCTCCCCGCTCAGTTTACGGATTTCCTCATAGTTTCCTTTACAGTCTTTAATCGTCTTTCCCATAGATGAAATATCATCCTTAACAGAACTCCCACCTTTCCCCTCAGCAGAATCTGCCAGTTCCACCATCTTTCCAAGGTTTTCTACAATATTATCAAGATACTTCCCCTCCAAAAAATATAAATAGGATGTATCCAGGCTTTGGTTTTCATACTGATATAGATTAATTCTATTAATATCTGTAGATACCACATTATTACGGCTACTCCTGTTCAAAGAGGACATCCCCACATAACCAAGGACGCCGGAAGCTGCAATCGCAACCGTCCCCATCAATATAATTTTCCCTTTAATGCTCGTTAAAAAATTCCCTTTCCCATCCCCCATACCTTGTTTTTGCTTACCTTTCACCATATCTTTCTCCTTTCTGCAGCACATCCGCCGTCCTAAGTAATACATCCTCCTAACCCCTTTTATTTTTGCTTAAAATTAATTAAATTAACTTTATCATATTTTTTATTTTTATTCAAGCATTAATTCAATTTTAAATTAAAAAAAGAGAACACATTGTTATAATTAACAAACGTTCTCTATTTTTATTGAATAATATAATACCATCTTAAAACCGTTGAGAAGCCAAATACCCCGCTGCAAAGAAACGGGGCATAAACTAGAGCGTTATTTTATCCTAAACAATTTCAATGATATACTCTTGTTCAAAAACTTCACCACAGCCAAGTTCATTTCCATATTCCCGCTCCTGCAATGTGCCGGTAAACCCTTCCCTGTCACATCTGCCATACCATGGTTCAATACAAACAAACGGTGCATTTTTTCCAGGCGGAGACCAGATTCCCAGCAACGGTGCATCAAACTCCATACGCAGATACACTTCACCAGATGGATTTTTTATGGCAGCGCTATGGATATCAGCGGCATCCAGAATCAATGCGTCTTCCGAAAAAAGCTGTTCTGTCAGCGGCAGGCTTCCTCCTGTCAATGCCAATTCCTTTACCTCACTCCCAAGCACCCCCTGGTCTGTCAGGATTCCGCTGGACACCGCTTCCGCTTCTAACCCCAAATCAATCGAATACCCTTTCATGCCAGAATCCATACTTCCCGGCTGCGGACACAAAAAACCTGGATGCGCCCCAATTGAAAAATACATTTTCTTATCATTACGATTGTGGACTTCCCACATTACATGCAGCTTCTTTTTTTCCAAACGGTACCCAATCATTAACGAAAAGGCAAATGGATAAATTTTTTCTGTTGTTTCATTATTCTGCAATTCAAACCAGATTTCATCCTGCGACTGTTCCAGTACCTGAAATATCTGATCCCTTGCAAAAGCATGCTGCGGAATATTTTCATATCTTTGGCCTTTATACTGATAACTCTGCCCTTCCAGTTTCCCTACAAAGGGAAACAGCACGGGAGATACCCTGTTCCAGTATGTACTGTCCCCTGACCACATATATTCCTGCCCCTTTTCCAAATCCTGCAAGTGAACCAATTCTGCCCCCATTGCATTAAATCCGGCTTCCAGGTATTCATTGGAAATCTTATAATCAAACATAAACTTCCTCCTTCCCTCCTAAACATATTTAATGCCTACAATCCACACTACAGCCCAATCTCAGCCACATACTATATTAAATTTCTCTCCGTTTCACGGTTTTCTTCATTACAATATGGCCTGACACAACTTCCAGGTTGGGGCTGTAACCTGGATTTACAATTCTTTTTAACACTTTATTTAACGCGACCTTTGTCATCGCTTTTGTATTGACTTCATACGTTGTAATCTTCACATCCCCAAAAGGATAGACGTAACTTGGTCCCCCAGAAGACAGATAGTTATCAAACCCTACTACTGAAATATCCTCTGGCACACGCAGCCCTCTTTCCCAAAGCTTGAAAACAAGAAGCCCCGCCACATAATCACAATTGCAGACAAACGCCTGCGGCAGGCGTTCCGGAAGTTTAAAATCAACCTTCCCCATCTCATCCCTGTCTTCTATCAGCCACTCCGGCTGAATTGCTTTATGATGCTCCAGCATAGACTTACTATAGCCACAGTATCTGTCCATAATGCTGCTGGTAGCATAAACAGAACCTATAAAACCAATCTGTTCGAGCCCATGCGCAAACAATAGCTCTGTCATCAGGTACATCCCATAAAAATTATCTGCTACAACTGCATCCTTTGCCAAATCCTTATCATAAAAATCTAAGTATACTATAGGGATATCAGTTGCTTCCTTCAGCCTGGCAATATACTTCCTGTCAATCTCGCCAATAATAATCAACCCATCTACTGTTTTATCTGCAACAAACTGCGGCATCAAAAAAGTCTTTTTTTCCATTTCCTTCGTTAATACCTCTACAATTGTAAAGCATCTTTTTTCTGTAGCATTCAGCACCAGTTCCTGATAGATTTTCCAATAAAATGTAGTATATTCTGCCAAATAATTTTCCGCTATCAGCACGCCCACTTTTTTAGGCTCTTCCTGATATTGTATCTGCTTTTTCTGTTTTACCAGAGGCTGATATCCCATCTCCTCTGCCACCTGTTGTATTTTCTCCCGCAGTTCAAGGCTAACGCCCTTATTACCAGACAGGGCATTGTGTACTGTTACCTGGCTTACCCCTACTTTTTCGGCAATATCTGCTAGTCTTACCTTAGCCATAGCCCCTCCTTACATTGTTTCTACCGATTTAAAATAAAATAGTTTGCTTTGGAAATCCCCCGACAAACCAGATATCAGGATTCCACACTGCATCAGTTCATCTCCGCCAAAAATCTCTCCTGTTTCTTCTAAGCAATACAGCTTCTCGCTGTCCAGCCCCTTTAAGCGCATGCAATAACTATTCCTATTTGGTGAAGCCAATACCTGTACGCAAGTAACAAGCACTTCTTCCCTGTCTTTAGAAACCACTGCCCAACAGTCATATGGCTTTTCACTGCTCCAGGATGCAATTCTGTAATAATCGCCACTTTGTACCAGATGGTTATATTTATGGTACTGCTCTACCTGCCCCGGAATCTGCTCCCTGTCCTCTTCTGCAATTTTTGTAATATCCAGCTCATATCCAAACGTACCTGCCAATGCCACATTTCCCCTGGTAGAAAACGGCGTAACACGGTTCAGTATATGATTTGGGCAGTCACTGACATGTGCCCCCATACAGGATAATGGATAGATAAGCGCCGTCCCTTCCTGGATTCTGAGCCGTTCCATCGCATCAGTATCATCCGAGCACCAAATCTGCGGACTGTAATAAATCATTCCCGGATCAAACCTTGCGCCGCCTCCAGAGCAATTCTCAAGTAAAAGATCCGGAAATTCTGTTACCAGACGCTCCTGAAGCTGATATACCCCCAGGACATAGCGGTGAAACAGCTCTCCCTGCTGGTTTTGAGGCAATACTGCCGATCCCACGTCGCAAAGCTGTCGGTTCATATCCCATTTTACATATGCTATATTAGCGCTGCGCAATATCTTTGCAACGCATTCATACACATGATCCACAACCTCCTGCCTGGAAAGATCTAACACATACTGCTCCCTGGACTGCGTCCTTTCCCTGCCTACAATTCCGATTGCCCAGTCAGGATGCTCACGGAACAAATCGGAATCCGGCGAAACCATCTCCGGTTCAAACCAAATGCCAAATTCCAAACCTATTTCATTTACCTTATCTACAAGGTCTTTTAAGCCAGTCGTAATCTTTTCTTCATTTACTACCCAGTCCCCAAGGGAGCAATTATCATTGTTCCTCTTTCCAAACCAGCCGTCATCCATTACCAGCATTTCAATCCCTGCTTTCTTTGCCTCCCTCGCAATGTCTAACAGCTTCTCCGTATTAAAATTAAAATACGTCGCTTCCCAGTTATTTATTAAAATCGGCCTCTTTTTAAATACATATGGGCTGCGTATCATATGGTTCCTGTAAAAATCATGCAAACTCCTGCTCATTTTCCCAAGCCCCTCATCAGAATACACCAATACGACTTCCGGTGCCTGAAAAGACTCTGACGGCAAAAGCTGCCATGAAAACTGCCATGCATTGATCCCCATCACAGCCCGCACCTGATCATACTGTCCCAGTTCCGCCTGCGCCATAAAATTCCCAGAATACACAAAATGCATTCCATAAGCCTCACCCTGGTCCTGTGTAGTTTCCGGTGTTACAAGCGCCATAAATGGGTGCTCCTGATGGCTGGACTCCCCTCTTACAGAAGACATATTCTTCCGTCCATAAGACAGCGCCGAACGTTGTATACGGCGCTCCCGCCCCCAAGAACCTGCCAGTGAAACCATTTCAAAATCTCTGTTATCCATATCTAGGCATGCACTGTATACTTTATCCAAGACAAGAGTGCTTGTACTCTTATTCTCTATCTTCACACTTCTTGTAATTACATCCTCTTTCATAAATACAGAATAAGAAAGCGTAACCCATAGCCCCAGCACCGGGTCTTCACAATGAATGAAAAGCGTTTCTGTTTCCCCTGCTTTCCCAAAAGAAGCAGGAAGTCCCTTTAATGCTGGTTTCCCCTCTATCACTTCATGGCTGCGGTAAAAAAACTCACATCCTGTCTGTCCCATCGGATTCATAACATCAAGGCAGCTTTCCCTGTAATCCCCAACTCCGCATGTAGGATACTCCATTGGAAAAGTATCCAGGAAAGAACTTTTTTCCCTTTTTAACACAGACGGGCTCTTCTCTGTACGCAGAAGATATCTGCCCCCTGTTCTTAATAATTTTTTCCCATAATAAATGTGACCTACATATCCTTCTCCTGTCAGGCCAATCAAATAACTGGTATTTTCCGTGTCCAGCTTAAAAATCTTCTTCTCTTCGTCAAAATAGATTCCCATGATTTCCTCCTGCTTTCCTGTTCTATCAAAATCATTGCATATTAATATCCCAGCTTAATTGCATGTTAATTTTAACTAATAATATAAAAAATGTCAAAGGATTTTTAGATATTTTATCAAAAGATTTTTACATAAATTTTTTATATATTTTCTTTAATATAAATGAATTTATATAAGCAGCGCCAGAAAACCATATTAACAGCATCGCCAGCAGCTCTGCACTAAAATATTCCCCAAAATACAACAGGGAAATAAACGGAGACAATGCCAGCGCTGTCACAGCAAGCGACCATGGCGCATGTCCCAAAGAAATAAGAAATGCATTTTTTATTGTATTTTTCACGGTGTTTTCAAATATGCACTGTAGTGTCAGCGCATAAACCATCACAAACAGGACAATTAGCAGCGCCAGCATCCAAAACCCCTTTAACATTGTCTGCCCAATCCCCTCTGCCATAAAATTGCTAAGGTAGAGATCAACAGAAATAACCAAAAAAGGCACAAACAGAATCAGCCAGATTGCCGTAGACTGCTTAAAATTATCCTTGAATGCCTTAAAAAAGCCCTTCAAAATATACCCTTCCTTCTCTTCCGCCATTTTCCAAGTAACAGAATACATTGCCGTAACAGCAGCCCCTACTGTAACCACTGGAATACAGCATACTAAAAACAACAAGTTCAGAATTACCAAATCCGCAAGCCTTGACAATACCCCAAAAAACTTCCCATCAATATTAAACATCTTCTACCTCCAAAGTTTTCTGTATGCTGCTCTCCACCAACGCCCAAGGCGTGTTTGGAAATTGCTTTTTACAGCCTTATCACATCCCTTGCCCAATCTCTGCAACAGAGTCACGCTCCTGCAAATCAGCATCTAACAATATCTGCTTCTCTTCGGTCTCCCCATCAATCGCATCCATCAGCAGTTCAATAGAATGTTTCACCATCTGGCTGCATGGCTGCTCCATAGTAGTAAGCGATGGATGGAAATACTTTGTTATCTCAAGCCCATCAAATCCCATTACAGAATAATCCTCTGGAATCTTTTTCCCAGCGTCAAATACTGCTTTGTATGCACCAAAAGCCATTAAATCAGAAATCACATAAATTGCCGTACAGTCCACCCCTGAGCCTATCAGCTCTTTTGTTACCTGATACCCATTTGCAACAGAAAATTCTGTCAGCTCTGATTTCATATAACGGACCAAAGAAGCGTCATATGCGATGCCATTGTCTTTTAACGCCTTCTTATATCCCTCCAGCCGCAGCTTCCCAACGCCAAAATCATTTTCTTTCCCTGCAATAATTGCAATTTTTTTATGCCCTTTCTTGCACAAATAATCCACTGCCTTATAGCTTTCTTTTTCATCATTAATTGAAACTGACAGGCAATTATGCCTAGGCTTCTCCAAATTGGCAGCAACCGTACATAATACATAAGGAATTCCAAGCATATTCAGCTTTTCCTCAGAATAATCTATAAGGCCTCCTAAAAAGATAATCCCTTTTAGCCTTTTCTCCTTCGCCAATTCCAAGGCAACACTTGCATCATCCTGGTTCTCCCCGACAGCATGAATCAAAAAAGAATATTCTATCTTTTTCAGCTCTTCTTCATAAATTTTAAGCATCCCCTGGAAAAACTGGTTATCAATCCCTTTAATTAACAGCGCAATTGTATTAGATTCTGTCATTTTCAAATTCCTTGCGCTGTTATTTGGCACATAATGATATTCTTCAATCACCTTTAAAATACGTTCCTGCGTATTTTTATTAATTCCCGGGTCATCATTAATTGCCCTTGATACTGTGCTAATCCCTACATTACATATCTTTGCAATATCCTTTATTGTAATAGCAGACATACGGTTACCCTCTTTTCATTCATTTTTACTATACCATATCATAAGGGATAGATTAAAGTCAACAAGGGCACTGCCTACGCCAGTGCCCTTGTTTTTAACCGTCGCTGGCCACAAAGTGGACAGTAACTTTATATCCTGCCATATACTACAGCATATTCTTTTATTTTTTCTGCCAGCTTGTTACTTAACTGCTTGTCAGAAACACGCCATTTCCAATTTGTCCCCACGGTAGACGGCGTATTTATCCTTGCTCCATTATCCAGACAAAGATAATCCTGGATTGGAATAATACAGTAATCAGCTACTGAGGACTGCGCCACCCTGATTAAATCAGAAACCAGCTCCTTCTTTTCCTTTGTGTCCCTTCCAACATACTTTTTTACCATTTCAACTTCCTCTGGTAATATGTTATCAAGCCACCCAAGCAAGGTTTCATTATCATGCGTCCCAGTATATACAACACAATTTTTATTATAATTGTGAGGGAGGTATTCCCCCGGCCCGCTGGAATCCCTTGAATCAAAAGCAAATTCCAGCACCTTCATATTCGGGAAGCCACATTCCCAAACAAGCTTACGCACACTATCTGTAATGTACCCCAAATCCTCAGCTATAATCTGTATATCCCCAAGCCTTGCCCTGATTGCATGGAACAAACTAATTCCAGGTCCCTGCTCCCAATGCCCTGCCGTCGCATCATCTGCACCAGCAGGAATAGAGAAATACTGGTCAAACCCTCTAAAATGATCAATCCTTGTTACATCATATAAGCTAGTACATTTTTCCATGCGGCGAATCCACCAGCTAAAACCGGTATCCCTGTGGTAATCCCAACGGTATAGTGGGTTGCCCCATAACTGCCCCGTCGCAGAAAAACCATCCGGCGGACACCCTGCAACTGTCTGTGGTTTCCCTTCCGCATCCATCTGGAACAATTCAGGATGCGCCCAGACGTCAGCGCTGTCATATGCCACATAAATCGGAATATCCCCAATAATTTTAATCCCCTTTTCATTGGCATATTTTTTTAGCCGAAACCACTGCCTGTAAAACTCATACTGAATATATTCATAAAACTCTATATCATAATATAGCTCTCTCCGGTAATAATTCAATGCGTATTCCCATCTGCGCCTAATATCCTCCGGCCATTCCTCAAAGCTCTTTCCGCCAAAGAATGTCTTAACCGCCATAAAAACCGCATAATCATTTAACCAGAATGCATTTTCCCTCCGAAAATCGTGAAACTCTTCCTTTTGTGTAATGTTACTTCTTTCATAAGCTTTCCTAAGCAGCTGAAACCTTTCCAGGTACAGCTTATGGTAATCCACCGAATCTGCGAGCTTCCCAAAGTCAGCCTCATCACATTCTTTCTTTTTCAAAAGCCCCTGTTCCACCAAGCTCTCCAAACTAATAAAGTAAGGGTTCCCGGCAAAGGTAGAAAATGACTGATATGGTGAGTCCCCATAACTTGTCGGCCCAACAGGCAATATCTGCCAGTACTTTTGCCCAGCCTTCTCCAGAAAGTCTACAAATTTATAAGCTTCTTTAGAAAAGCATCCAATGCCATATTTACCAGGCAGACTGGAAATCGGCAATAAAATTCCACTGGCTCTCATAAATCCCTATCCTTTCACTGCACCTGCAATTACGCCTTTGATAATATGCTTCTGACACGCCATATAGAATATAACAATTGGAATAATTGCCAAAACTAACATTGCCATCATTGCACCCCAGTCAACGGAACCATATCCGCCTTTAAGATACTGGATTGCAATCGGAATCGTTTTATATTCTGTAATATCAAGTACCAGATATGGAAGAAGGTAATCGTTCCATACCCACATCGCCTGCAAGATTGCAACCGTAATGCAAGTAGGCTTTAAGATTGGGAATACCACCTGGAAATATGTCTGGAGCGGATTGCATCCATCAATCATGGCAGCCTCTTCAATCTCCAGCGGAATTGATTTAACAAACCCTACGAACATAAATACTGACAAGCCTGCGCCAAACCCAAGATAGACAATCACGATCCCAAGCGGTGTTGTAAGCCCTAACATATCTGCTACTTTTGATAAAGTAAACATAACCATCTGGAATGGCACAATCATAGAAAACAGGCAGAGCGTATACAAGAAATTTGTCCCCTTGCTGTTTACCCTTGCAATATACCACGCACACATAGAAGTACAGAGGATAATTAATGCTACTGACAGCACCGTGATGATCAGGGAGTTTTTAAATGCATCAAAAAATCCTGTCTGCTCAAGCCCTCTGGTATAGTTTTCAAACTTTACAAATGTTTCGCCCTTTGGAAGCGAAAATGGCTGCAAGTTAATAAACGACTTCTGTTTAAAGGAATTCATCAGCACAATAAATATCGGACTGACAAATATCACTGCAAGAACTGAAAATATTAATGTTAAAATCCATCCATGTTTCAGCTTACTGGTATCACCAAACTGTTCTTCTTTCCTGGTCCGTTTCTTTGTATCCATTACTGCTGCACCTCCTTACTCCTTGTTGCCCTAAGCTGGACAAATGCAATCAATGCAACCAAAATAAAGAATATAACCGCCTTTGCCTGGCCTACGCCCTCATACCCAATTTTTGTATAGAAGGTATCAAATATGTTGAGGGCCAGCATTTCTGACTGATGGGAAGGTCCGCCGCCAGTCAGCGCCAGGTTCTGGTCAAACAGCTTAAATCCATTTGTCAATGTTAAGAATGTACAAATTGTAATTGATGGCATTACCATAGGCAATGTTACATTCTTCAATGTCTGCCATGAAGTTGCACCGTCAATCTTTGCTGCTTCAATTAATTCGGTTGGAATATTCTGGATTCCGGCAATATAAATAATCATCATATAACCAATCTGCTGCCAGTTCATAAGGATAATCAAGCCCCAGAAGCCATAGGTGGCACTGTACTGCAATGTCACCCCAAAATGTGCTAAAACACCATTCAAAATAATCTGCCAGATATATCCTAAAACAATACCGCCAATCAGGTTTGGCATAAAAAATACTGTACGGAAAATATTCGTCCCTTTAAAGCCTTTTGTCAGAAGCATTGCAACAATAAAAGCAAGCAAGTTAATTGTTATAACGGATACAACCGTAAATAATGCTGTAAACCAGATAGAATGTAAAAAGTTTTTGTCCCCAAATATTTTTACAAAATTTTCAACCCCCACAAATTTAGCATCCGTTACCGTTGTAAATTTACAAAAAGATAAATAAATCCCCAGTATAAACGGAACGATAAATCCAATTACAAATGCTGCCAACGTCGGCAAAACAAAAATTGGAAAATACTTTTTAATCGAATGATTCATTTTTTCCTCCTCCCTTTCTCAGAAGCATCCCGGCTTTTTATTCAGATAGAGCGTGTTTGAAAATCCATTCCTGCAATCTGCAAACACGCTCTGCTATTTCCGCTAATGAAATATTACTGACTAATTAATGTGTAGCTTGATACTGCTCTGCCCAGCCGTCAACAAATGCTGTTTTCACATTATCCCATTTGCCTGTGCCCTGAGCATATTCTGTTAAAGCTGCCCCAAGGTTATTCTTCCACTCTTCAGAAGGAATTGTAGAGAAATTCCATGAAACAGGCGTCTTCCCTGCTGCAAGAAGCTCTGAATCTGCCTGGATTAATGGGTTCTTTGCTGAATAACCATCATCAAATGCCTTAAACGGTGTTACAAATCCCATCGTATTGGCAATTTTGTCACGCCCTTTATCACTTGTTGCGCACCAATTCATAAAATCTAAAGTTGCTTTAATATCAGCTTCTGATGCCTTGCTGTTTACACACCAATAGTTCTCGGAACCTGTGCAAAGCCCCTGCTCTTCCTCGCCATCTACACCAATATAAATTGGAAGCATCCCTAAATCTTCATCTTTTAAGCCATTTTTAGTAATGTCGCCGTATGCCCATGTACCATTCTGGTAGAACACCGCCTTACCTGTTGCAAACTCAGCCATTGACTCATCACCTGTCTTGCTTGCAAGCAGTTTCGGGTCACAGGTAGAATCCTCTAAATAAAGGTCAAACATCTGCTTATACTGGTCAAGGTACGTCCCTTTAATTGCCTCTGATGAAGTTACACTATCTGCTTTATACTCATAATAGATTGGCAGGTTCGCAAGATGTGTTGTATACCTCCAGATAGATGAGGAATCCATACCTGCTGATGTAAATGCACCATCAACCCCTAAATCTTTCTTCTTTGCCTGAATGTCATCAGCTACTTCCTTCAGCTTTGCAAAGCTGCTAATTTCAGAAGCGTCCTTTACCTTTGCCCCATCCATCTCACAATATTTTTTAAGCAGTGACTTGTTGTAAATGATTCCATATGTCTCAATAACATATGCAATGCCCGGGACAGCATCCCCATCCTTCAATACAAATTCATCACTCTTTACCTGCTTGTAAAGGTCAGAATCCTTCAGGTCATAGCAGTAATCTTTCCATGTAGCCAAACCTACCGGGCCGTTCACCTGAAACAATGTAGGCGCATCACTTTTTGCCATCTCTGACTTTAAAGTCTGCTCATACGTATTTGATGCTGCTGTTACTACCTTTACCTCAACACCGCTTTCCTTTGTATACTCCTCTGCCAACGCCTTCCAGTCGTCACCCTGTTCTGGTTTGAAGTTCAGGTAGTATACCTTACCCTTTGAATCATCACCGCCCTTCTTAGAACCGCCGTCACTCCCGCAGCCTGAAAATAAGGTTGCAACCATTGTCAGGCTTAATGCTGCGCTTAATAGTTTTCTTCTCATCGTCTTTTCTCCTTTACTTGATAATATTAAGTTTCAGTGCGTCCATTTCCAACCATAGTATTCCTTTTGCCGTGGGGTTATATGTATTGGAAACGTTTCCTATGTTCAGATATTATCATGTTTTGGAAACGTTTTCAATAACTTTTTTTCTTTTTTTTACAATTCAGCTTATTGCATAATTTGTCTTATCTTTTTTATGCAATATATACAAAAAAAGCGCCACATACGCAGCGCTCTTATTATGAAATATTACTTTAATCAAGCAACAACTTTCAAATATCAAATTTATACCCCATCCCCCAGATAGTCTTAATATATACCCCTTTATCCCCCAGCTTACTCCTTAACTTTTTCACATGGGTGTCAATCGTCCTTGCATCCCCAAAATAATCATAGTTCCATACATTATTTAAAATCCTTTCCCTGGAAAGCGCAATCCCCTGGTTTTCAATAAAATAAGCCAACAGTTCAAACTCCTTAAAACTTAGTTCAACCTGCTTCCCATCAATTGTCACTTCATGCGCCGCCTGGTCAAGCACAATCCCACCAATCTCTTTTTTCTCTTCCCCCATTGCATTTGTACGGCGCAGGATTGCTTCTACCCTTGCCACCAAAATCTTGGGGCTGAACGGTTTAGAAATATATTCATCCACCCCCAGTTCAAATCCAAGCAATTCATCCTTTTCATCACTTTTTGCTGTCAGCATAATAATCGGTACTTGCGAATACCGGCGGATTTCCCGGCACGCCTCCCAGCCATCCATTTTAGGCATCATAACATCCAGGATAATCAGCGCAATATCCTTCTGTTCATAAAAAACCTCTACCGCCTTTTCACCATCGCCCGCTTCCAGTACTTCAAAATCCTGTTTTACCAAAAAATCCCTGACAAGCTTGCGCATTCTTGCCTCATCATCAACTACCAAAACTTTCAATTTATCCATAAGCCGCCTCCTGCACCAAACTATGCCTGAACATCTGCCCTGCATTCAAAGCTATTTCCCAGCCCCTATTGCCACTAACGTTTTTCTAGCTCCTTTTCACGTTCTTCAAGCTGTTTTTCCCATTCTTCATACTCATCAACAATTTCGTTCCTGATTTTCTCTTCATAGTCTGTAAAATATGTTAAAATAGAATACTGGTATTTACTGGTAATATAAAGCATTCCCCCTACTACCAAAACAAGGACAACAATCAGGAAGTTTTTAATTATGCTGCCAGCTTTCGCTTTTTGGTATGCTTCCCGGTACTTCTTAATCTCCCTTTCAGCTGCTGTAGAGCTCATTTTACCTGCTGTATTGGCAGAACCTGGGGATTCCCCCTCCGGCCTGCGCGCCTGTACTACCGAAACCGGCCTGCCTACAGGAACCGGCTCAAGCACATCCTCCGGTATAATCCCGGAGCCAACCAGGCGGCTGCGTAAATCCTGCATAAATCCCAGGCCAAACACCGTCTGGAATGATTTTTTCTCAACCGCAAGCTTATATACCTTATAAACTTCTTTCATATTACTCATATCTGTATTGGCTGATACATATGCAATCGTCTCTTTTTCTTTTTTCGCCCGTTCATACTCTGCCATTGTTGAAAAAGAGTAACCATCCAGCACATATTTCTTCTCCATATTACACAGCCCCTTTCGCATTGCGGCCTACCCTGTCACCAGCAATCCTCCGCTCCTATGCCTACGCATCCTTCTCCTCTGATACAATAAAGTTTGAGTTCTCCCCAAGCCATTTCTTTACCACATCCATTAAGACGGTGCGCTGCAGATAATCCCTATTTTCCTTCTCATAAGCTTTTTTCGTATCATAGCTGTCTGTATTAAACTCATATTCCTCTTTTACAAAATCTTCGTATTCCTGCTCTGTATAGCGAAGCCCTTCCTTATTTGCAATAGCCTCAGCCACCAGCCCCTCTTTCACCGTATCCTGTGCAAGTTCTTCAAGCTGAGTGTCCTTAAAATCCTGTTCGTCTTCACAGCCTACGCTCTGGAAAACCTCATCATGGGTATACCCTTGGATATCTGCCAAATCATAGTATCCCTTTAAGACTTCTTTCCGCGCCGCCTTCATCAATGGCTTTGGATATTTGTTTACCTTGCTGTTTTCCAGAACCTGTGTCCACACAAACTCCAGCTTATCTTCAACATTTTCTTTTTCTATCTTTTCAGACAGGTATGCATTATATTCCTTTACAGATTTATATTTTGAAACTGCCTCGACAAATTCATCATTATATTCTGGGATAATTGGGTCTCCACATATATAAAGGAGCTTTGCTTTAAATTCAACTGTATGCCCGTCAAGTTCAGGATCACCATACATCCCTTCTGGAACATCAACAGAAAATTTAATCTTTGTCCCTGCCTTTACCCCGATAAACGCTTCCTCAAAACCAGGCAGCCAGTCCCCAGAGCCGATTGTAATATTCTCCTTACCACAGGTGCTTTCCTGCTTTTTTCCATCTACATACCCTTCAAACTCAGCATATACCGTATCATATTCTTCCGCAATCCCTTTTTTCTGTTCAAACTCCGTATGCTCCTCCAAAAGGCTGTCCACTTCAATCTGAATGTCCTCGTCTGTTGGCACTAAAGAAACATCCATCCCCTTATACTCCCCCAAAGTTACACATTCTTCTGCAACATAATTCGCTTCAGCTTCCTCTTTCTTCTTCGCTTCCTTCTTTTTTTCCACTGCCTGATATCCATTCACAGCAAAAATCCCGACCAAAATCCCGACAATAAAAACTGCTGCAATCACTATCACTGTCTTTTTCTTGTCTTTCGCCATTTTCTTTTCCCTCCGTTATCATGTCCCTCTGTATCCTTTTGATACTTCTAAGCTATCGCATCCCCACAACTATTTCTAAAAAATCACTGAAACCTAAAGTAAAACTTACACAATCCCAGCGTTTTTAAAATAGAGCACGAACAATCATTATCATAATAGCATATAAATTTGACAATTTCATGAAATCCTACATAATACTATCTCCTAATAAAAAAAGAAAGTAGTCCTTGAACATCGTCTACAATATAATCAGCCCTATATTCTTCCAATTCATTTTTTGGGGCAAAACCATATGAAACCCCCACTGAAGCGATATCACATTCTTTTGCCCCTATAATATCATACTTCCGGTCTCCTATCATAATCACCTCTTTTTTCTGTTCCCCTATAATCCTCAAACGGTTAAGCGCCTCCTGTATAATCTCGCCTTTTTTGTTTCGGGAGCCATCCATTGTACTACCGATAATTTCTGTAAAATATTTCCTTATCTTAAAATGTTCTAATATCCTGACAGAATATTCTTCTGGCTTTGAGGTTGTAAGTACCAACAGAAAACCTCTTTCCTGTAACGTAGCAAGTACTTGTTCTATACCATCATATAGCCTGTTTTCAAAAAGGCCAACTGTCCCAAACCGCTCACGGTACTTATGTATTGCCTCCTCTGCCTCAGGGCGGCTTAACCCAACAACCTCGCAAAACCCATCTCGCAAAGGTGGACCAACCATCTTTAACAGCTCATCATCTGCAGGAATTGGCTTCTGAAGCTCCTCTAATGCGTATTTTATACAATTTATAATCCCTTCTTGGGAATCTGTTAATGTACCATCCAAATCAAAGAATAAATATTTCCAAGCCATATTTCCCTCTTTCTTCTTGTTTTAAAACGAACCAAATATAGTGACATTTCTCCTACAATATCCATATAAAACAAAAAGAGCCTGGGAAGGCTCTTTTTGTCGGATAACTTTCGTTATCCAGCGTATAATAGGGTGGGAGTAGAAAGTTTTCACTTTCTGAAACCTATTATATCTATGAGATATGTCTAAAATATGTCTATTTTGTAAATATTTTGTTCATATTTATATTTTTATTGATTTCTTTATAATTTGCACTTAACAACTCAAGCACATTTTGGTTGTTTATTTGTATACAAGTATTAAATTAAACAAAATTTCCGTTTTTTGCATGAAAAATATTGAATTTTTTGGAAAATCATGCGATACTATGTTTATGTGTGCTTTGTCCTTCCTATTCTATAGCATACTGAAGGGGGTTTATTCCCAATAGAATAAGTAATTTGTTACTGTCTAAAGCCTGGGCCGTTATATCCAAGGCCAATTTCTGAAAAAACTGAAATCATCGTGCTTGCGCATAAGATTTTAGCTCTTTTCCAAAAATTGACTGTAATGGCTGTTCTTTTTCCAAAAGATAGGCAAGTAACAAGAAATCCCCAAAAATTATATAAAGGAGGTTTTTTAGCAATGGCGTTAAAAAATCAGTATCTAATTGACCTGTTAGAAACAGTAAAGAAAAGGAATGCCGGTGAACCAGAATTTATCCAGGCAGTAACAGAAGTTTTAATTTCCTTGGAACCAGTTGTAGAAAAAAGACCTGACCTTGTAGAAGCAGGTGTTTTAGAACGTATCGTTGAACCAGAAAGGCAGATTACTTTCCGTGTGCCTTGGGTAGACGACAATGGAAAAACACAGGTAAACAGAGGCTTCCGTGTTCAGTTTAACTCAGCAATCGGGCCATATAAGGGTGGCCTTCGCCTTCATCCATCTGTTTACAGCGGAATCATCAAATTCCTCGGCTTTGAGCAGATTTTCAAAAACAGCCTGACAACCCTTCCTATGGGCGGCGGCAAAGGCGGCTCCGACTTCGACCCGAAGGGCAAAAGCGACGGAGAAGTTATGCGTTTCTGCCAGAGCTTTATGACAGAACTTTGCAGGCACATCGGCCCTGACTGTGATGTCCCTGCTGGTGATATCGGAACTGGCGCCCGCGAAATCGGATATATGTTTGGACAGTATAAAAGACTCCGCAACGAATGGTCCGGCGTCCTTACGGGCAAAGGCCTGACATATGGCGGTTCCCTTGCCCGTACAGAAGCTACCGGTTTTGGGCTTTGCTATTTTACAGAAGAGATGTTAAAGGCAAACGGAAAGAGTTTTAAAGACCAGACAGTTGTTATTTCCGGTTCTGGCAACGTAGCTATCTATGCAACAAAAAAAGCAACCGAGCTTGGTGGCAAAGTTGTTGCCCTTTCTGATTCTAATGGATATATCTATGATCCAGACGGCATCGAACTTCCTGTTGTACAGCAAATTAAGGAAGTAGAGAGAAAGAGAATTAAAGAATATGTAGATAGGACTTCCCATGCAAATGCAGAGTACCATGAAGGCTGCAGCGGAATCTGGACTATCAAATGCGATATCGCCCTTCCTTGCGCTACACAAAATGAAATTAATGAAGAAAGCGCAAAAGCATTGGCTGCTAATGGCTGCTATGCAGTAGCAGAGGGCGCTAACATGCCTTCTACCCCGGAAGCAATTGATGTATACTTTGACAATAAAATGCTCTACGGCCCTGCGAAAGCTGCAAATGCCGGCGGCGTTGCAACATCCGGACTTGAAATGACACAGAACTCACAGCGCCTTGCATGGACATTTGAAGAAGTTGATGAAAAGCTTCACAACATTATGGTAGAAATCTTCAAATCCTGCGACAGTGCCGCAAAAGAATACGGCATGGAAGGAAATTATATGGCTGGCGCAAATATTGCTGGTTTTATGAAAGTCGCAGAAGCAATGAAGGCACAAGGATGTGTATAAAAAAATTACTCCTGGCATAAATAACATGACAAACAAAAAAGGCAGTTCCGATACTGCCTTTTTTGTTTGCCCGCTATATCATTGCTATTATCCTCACCTAGAGTGTGTTTGAAAAAAGCTTTGCATTATTACACTAACCGTAGGCTCATCTGCAAGATACATCTGCTGCAAGATATCCCTCTGTAAGTAGCCGTCCTAAAATCTCCTCCGCTACATCCTTGATAAACTGCACCATACTGCCATATTCCAAAAACCGGGCGGTTTCTTTTGTGTGTTCCCGCATAAAAAAATAGTCCAAAATCCATTTGCGGCTTGCTGTAAGTTCTTCCATTGTTACCATTCCTTTAATCTCATATTCCGGCACACGCCCCAATGCTTTTTTTGCCTCCTGCAATTCAGGAAATTCCCGTAACAGTTGAAAATCCACAAAATCCGTCTCCTTATTAAACCATACAAACGTCTCTGCATCCTTCTGCGTCAAGCCAATCACAGAAATATTCCGGAAAAATTTAGGGCGTTCTTCTAAAATAAAACGTTCATCTGTCATCATATGGGTTATATACCCAAGATACAGCCCTGGGCATTCCCTTTCATCCGATTCATGTTCCTGCCAGAACTGCATCATCCGCTTCTCAAAAAGCTGTACCATCCCATCCTTATCAAAACTTCCATCAGGAATCCCATCCCGAAAATGGGTATGAAGCTTCATATCACGCTGATACCCCCGGCGCGCCATAATCCCATCCGGGCAGATATTGCCTGCAATAAAATAATCTGGGTAAAATTCTGGCATCCCTTGAAATGTGTATCGCCAGCACTTCTTGCCCAACTCTGCCAAAAGTTTTTCCGCCACCAAAAGATGCACTACTGTTCCTGCCATTTGCTTCTCCCCTCCAGAGCGTGTTTGAAAATTCATTTTCAAACACGCTCTAGTCAATTCAAAAAAGTTTTTACCAAAATAGCTTTTTCTATGCCAGAAATGGCGCAGAAAAAAATAAGATGCCCACCTAAAACCATGTGCATAAATATTATACACTACACGTTTTCGTCTTACAAGCGGCACATGGAAACATGGCAACAGCATTTACTTTTTGATATTCATTGCTAATTGTATCAGGACAATGTTATGATTGGCTGTGAATAGTAACCTTGGCTAAAGTTACTATTCACAGCCAATCGTAGCCGGACTTAAGGAAATAAAGAATATCTTCCCCTATAAATCGCTTTCATTATGTGCAGCATGAGAAAGCAGAATTT
>CAJUJR010000051.1 GCA_910586605.1 uncultured Lachnospiraceae bacterium
CAGAGGGAAAATATTTTTTATTGGGATTTGGCTACGATTGGCTGTGAATAGTAACGTCCGTACTAAACAGTATGCATAAAATATATGGACTTTGCTTGACATATTCGTATATAAAGTATAAAATCATATTGTTGTGTTTTTAACAAATAAAAATAAGGAGGTGCTTCTGTTCGATGCCAAACATTGTCATTGCAATTTTAGCCATTGTGATGATTGCCGTTGCTATTGTTGTGACCGCGCTGGTTACCAAGTCTGTTGCAATCCAGAATTATAAAGAGCAGGAAGAGGCAAAGCTTGGGGATGCAGAGAAGAAAGCAAGAGTCATTATTGATGATGCTTTGAAGACTGCTGAGACAAAGAAGCGTGAGGCGCTGCTCGAAGCAAAAGAGGAGGCGCTCAAGACGAAGAATGAGATTGAGCGTGAATCGAAAGAGAGACGGGCAGAGATTCAGCGATATGAGAAACGGGTGCTGTCGAAAGAGGAAGCTCTGGATAAGAAAGCGGAAGTTTTAGAGAGGAAAGAAGCGAAGCTGAATGCAAGGGATGCTGAGTTAGAAAAGGAGAAAAAGGAACTAACTGAAATTAAGAACAGCCACTTGCAGGAGCTTGAAAAGATTTCCGGTCTGACTACCGAACAAGCTAAGGAATATCTGTTAAAATCTGTTGAAGAAGATGTGAAACATGAAACGGCAGTTCTTGTAAAAGAATTGGACCGTAAAGCAAAAGAAGAAGCTGATAAGAGAGCAAAGGATTATGTGGTAACTGCAATCCAGCGTTGTGCAGCAGACCATGTTGCAGAGACAACGATTTCTGTGGTACAGTTGCCTAATGATGAAATGAAGGGCAGGATTATTGGCCGGGAAGGAAGAAATATTCGTACCCTTGAAACCCTGACAGGTGTAAATCTTATTATAGATGATACACCGGAGGCGGTTGTTTTATCTGGATTTGATGGAGTGAGGAGAGAGATTGCGAGAATCGCTCTTGAAAAACTTATCGTAGATGGAAGAATTCATCCGGCGAGAATTGAGGAAATGGTCGAAAAGGCTCAAAGGGAAGTTGAATCGATGATTCGTGAGGAGGGGGAAGCTGCGACATTGGAAGTTGGTGTTCATGGCATTAACCCGGAACTTATTCGTTTGTTAGGAAGAATGAAATTTAGAACCAGCTACGGGCAGAATGCTTTGAAACATTCTATAGAGGTCGCACATCTTGCAGGGCTGCTTGCAGGTGAGATTGGAGTAGATGTGCGTATTGCAAAACGTGCTGGTTTATTGCATGATATTGGTAAATCTGTCGATCAGGAGATGGAGGGGACGCATGTCCAGATAGGTGCAGACCTCTGTCGGAAATACAAGGAATCCGGTGTTGTCATTAATGCGGTGGAAGCGCATCATGGCGATGTAGAGCCGGAAACATTGATTGCCTGCATTGTACAGGCCGCAGATACAATTTCTGCTGCACGCCCAGGCGCGCGCAGGGAAACATTAGAAACATATACAAACAGATTGAAACAGTTAGAAGACATTTCCAACAGCTTTAAAGGTGTTGATAAATCATTTGCTATTCAGGCAGGCCGTGAAGTAAGGGTAATGGTGGTTCCTGATAAAGTAACTGATGATGAGATGGTATTGCTTGCAAGGGACATCTCAAAACAGATTGAAGACGAATTAAAATATCCTGGACAGATTAAGGTAAATGTAATTCGTGAATCCAGAGTGACTGATTATGCAAAATAATCACAATGTTAATCGTAAAAAAGGGTGTCGTAGAAACGGCACCCTTTCTTAAAGTTTAGAGTATCTATTAGAAAGATAGCGTTTTAGCAGGCTTGTCTGCTTGACTATTTTAAGCTGCCAAAGGCGGCGGGGGAGATTTATATGGTGATTTTCCGGGAACAAAAAAAATTTACAAAAGATACCGGGGATAAAATATTTGGGAAGTTAGGGACGCCTATAGATTCTGCTGTAAAAAAAGGGTTTGCCGTTGATATTGGGACGACTACAGTAGTTGTAACTGCCCTTGATTTAGAGAAGAAAGAAATCTTGGGGACAGTTTCACAGGCTAATGAACAGACAAGGCTTGGGGCGGATGTTATGATGCGGATTATGCACTGCATGTCAGGCAGGGGAGAAGTATTGCATCAGTTAATTGTAAGGCAGGTTGAGGAGATGGCTGGGCAGTTTTTGGGGAAGGGATGCCAGGAGGAATTAGCGGCAGGCCAATGTTTTTTCTTTGTAGTAGGAAATACGGCAATGAGCCATCTTTTTTTAAATAAAAGCACGGAAGGGTTAGCGGGTTATCCGTTCCATCCAGCATATCAGGGGAATTACTGGTGTACTGGAAAGGAAATTGGGATGGAGCGATTCGGGGAAGCGGGGATTTGTGTGCTTTCTGGGATTGCGGCGCATGTAGGGGGCGATGCGTTAGCTGTTATAGGCGCAGAGCAATTATATGGAAAAGAAAAGATCCAGCTTGCGGTTGACTTGGGGACAAATGCAGAAATTATTTTAAATTGCAGGGGAAATATTATGGCTTGCTCTACAGCAGCCGGGCCGGCATTTGAAGGGAAAGGGATTTCTTGTGGGATGGCGGCAAAGAGCGGGGCAGTTTCAGAGGTGAAAATTGCTGCTGGAAATGGGAATATAATTTTGGGAGTGCTTGAAGGGGAAAAGGCGGCCGGGCTTTGTAGTTCTGGGCTAATTGATTTGCTAGCACAGTTAAGGGGGTGTGGGCTGCTGTTAAAGGATGGATATCTGTTAGGTCAGGCAGAGGCAGAAGCGGCCGGGATTACTGCAGAGCTTTGCCGCCGCCTAGTTACCTGTAATGGGCAAAACGCCTTTTTATTGTGTGGTGAAAAGGAAGGGGCAAAAGAAATCTGCCTGCAGCAGAGTGACATCCGCAGCTTACAGCTTGCAAAAGCGGCGATACAGGCTGGGATTATCAGCATCCTTGAGGCAGCAGGCCTTACACTTAAAGCAGTAGATGAATTTATAGTGGCAGGAGTCCTGGGAAGCTGTATGAAGCAGAAAAGTGCAATAGATATTGGGCTTTTTCCAGAATCAGCTGGTACATGCATACACCTTGCAGGGAATGCAGCAGGGAAAGGTGCTGTTATTGGGATTTTGGACAGCTCTTTTGCTTCCGATATGGAAAAACTGTCAAAAGAAGTTTTGCATATTGAAATTGCACAGGAAAAGGGGTTTCAGGAACGGCTTATGAAGGCGATGGACATACAAAGATGGTTATGATAAGATAAAAGGCAGACAAAGCTGCGTAGGCAGTCAGATAGGGAGGATAGAGATGAGACTTGGATTTATTGGTGCAGGAAATATGGCACAGGCAATGATTGGAGGCGTATTAAAGTCAGGGCTTTTAAAAAAAGATGAAATAATTGCTTCTGCAAAGACACAGGAGACGTTAGATAAGGCAGAAAAAGAATTTGGGATTTGTACAACGCTTGATAACCGGGAAGTGGCAAAATCTGATTTTGTATTTCTGGCAGTAAAGCCTGTATATTGCGCAAAAGTTATTGCGGAGATACAAGATGTTATCGCAAAAGAACAGATAATTGTATCTGTTGCGGCCGGAAAAAATATGGAATGGCTAGAGGAAGCTTTTGGCGGTGGGAAAAAGATTATCCGTACAATGCCAAATACGCCAGCATTAGTAGGGGAAGGAATCACTGCAGTCTGCCCAAATGGGCAGGTGACAGAAGAGGAGCTGGAAGCAGTCTGTGAAATACTCGAAAGCTTTGGAAAAGCAGAGGTTATCCCGGAATCATTAATGGATGCGGTGATTGCCGTGAGTGGAAGCTCCCCGGCATATGTATTTATGTTTATTGAAGCGATGGCAGACGCAGCAGTAGCAGAAGGGATGCCAAGGGCGCAGGCATATCGGTTTGCGGCACAGTCTGTTTTGGGAAGTGCAAAGATGGTTTTAGAAACAGGGAAGCATCCGGGCGAGTTAAAAGATATGGTCTGTTCCCCGGCAGGCACTACTATTGAGGCAGTCCGCATATTAGAGCAGGAAGGGTTCCGTGCTGCTGTTATGGATTGCATGGAAGCTTGTGCTGAGAAATCCAGGGGGATGTAAAAAGGGATTAAAAATGAATGGAAAAGCAGATTCACTCATAGGATAAAAAGAAGCTAATATAGAAAGAGCTGCCGGATTTTTCTGGCAGTTAGGAGTGAAGATGGTATTCAGGAAAATCCGCAGTGTCTGGAGAAGGTTTAGTACACATCGGAAATCAATTTGCTGGATGTTATTCTGGCTGTTGGTGGCAGGAAGCATACTTTGGCAGGTGACAGAACTTCCGGAACTTAGCAGGAAGCTATCCATCCGGGCAAAGATGGAAGAGGAATGTTCTGCGCAGGAGGTTAAAACACTTTTAGGCGAGATAAAGTGTTTTCCGGTCCGGGAAGACAGGAAGAAAAAAGAAACGGTATTTTTTGATAATGGGTATGGGGCTGCCCGTACATATGGCGGGGACAGGTCGCATGAGGGGATTGATATTATGTCCTCTGTTGATAAACCAGGCTATTTCCAAGTACAGTCTGTCTCAGATGGCATCGTGGAACAAATGGGCTGGCTTCCGCTTGGGGGATACCGTATCGGGATTCGCAGTAAGTCGGGGTTTTATTATTACTATGCGCATCTGGACAGTTATGCAAAAGCAATGAAGCCTGGGAAACAGGTTTCCTCTGGTGAAGTGTTGGGGTTAATGGGAAACACTGGATATGGGAAAGAAGGTACAAAAGGAAAGTTTGCAGTACATCTTCATTTTGGGATTTACCGTCAGGTAAAGGGAAAAGAGGAGAGCTTAAATCCATATTATCTTTTAAAATATGTAAAATCATAGTTACGGTTCACGGATAATTTCAGAAAACAGCCAGACTCGCCGCGCTTACATATAAGAGGAGGGCTGCTTTCTGAAATTAACGTGCAGGTTGTCCTAAACAACAGAAGTAAGGAGGATTGATGCATGGAAATACAGCTTTGGCGGGAACTATTAGAGCCATATGGGCTTGCGGTAGATGAACTTGTGGTAAAATTTAACCATGTAAAGCAACAATATCAGGATGCAGAAATGTACTCCCCTATTGAAATGGTCAGCGGCCGTGTGAAAAGAATTTCAAGTATTCTGGAAAAAGCGCACCGGAAAGGCGTTGATTTGGAAGAACTGGAACAGAAGATTGAGGACATTGCAGGGATTCGGCTGATTTGCCAATTTGTTGAAGACATCAGTACCGTTGTGGAAATTATCCGTCAGCGCAAGGATTTGGAGATTAAACAAGAGAAGGACTATATTTCCAAGAGTAAGCCAAGCGGTTACCGGAGTTATCATATAATCGCTTATTATACAGTGCATACAATTCATGGGCCAAAGAGGCTGGAGGTAGAAATACAAATCCGTACGCTTGCGATGAATTTTTGGTCTACCATTGAACATTCCTTACAGTATAAATATAAGGAGCATATGCCGGATGATCTTCGGGAACGGCTTTTGCGTGCTGCGGATGCAGTGGATATGCTGGATAATGAGATGGCGTCTGTGCGGGATGAAATTATGGATGCGCAGGATTCAAGCAGGAAGAAGACGAAACTTATATCGGATATATTAAACAATATAGAAAATTTGTATTATGCTGCCAATAAACGGGAAGTGACAAAAATCCAGGATGAATTTTTTAAGCTGTACCAGGAGGATAATATGGAACTGCTTATCCGTTTTAACAAACAGCTTGATATTATAGCAGAGACTTACAGGGCGCAGAATATTGTGAACAGGAGAAGTTATGAATAAATTGCCGGAACGCTTTTGTGAAAATATGAAAAGGCTTTTGGGGGAAGAATATCCAGAATATATCCAGAGCTTGTCTGAAATGCCATGCACTGCCCTGCGTATCAATACTGGAAAGATTTCTGCAGGGCAGTGGGCTGGGAAGGGGCTTTTTACAACAGAGCCAGTCTCATGGGCAGAAAATGGATTTTATTATGATAGTAAAAAGCAGTCGCCGTCAAAGCATCCTTATTATTATGCAGGGCTGTATTATATCCAGGAACCAAGCGCAATGGTACCAGCGTCTATATTGCCTGTTTCTGCAGGGGATAAGGTGCTTGACTTATGTGCGGCGCCTGGCGGCAAAGCGACAGAGCTTGGGGCAAAGCTGAATGGGCAGGGGCTATTGGTGGCGAATGACATCAGCGTATCAAGGACAAGGGCTTTGGTAAAAAATCTGCAGCTTGCAGGGATTTGCAATGCAGTGGTGACAGCAGAGACGCCGGAGCGGCTAGCAGCTGTTTTTCCAGGATATTTTGATAAAATACTGGTGGATGCGCCCTGTTCTGGGGAAGGGATGTTCCGGCGTGAGCCAGGGATGGCGAAAGATTGGCTGGAAAAAGGGCCAGAATATTATGCACCGCTCCAAAAGCAGATTTTAGGGGAAGCATATAAAATGTTAAAACCAGGAGGGAAACTAGTTTATTCGACCTGTACTTTTTCTGTGGAAGAGGATGAAGAGGTTGTGCAGTGGTTGGTCACAGAATATCCGGATATGCAAATCTGTCCTGTTAAGCGGCAGAAAGGGTTTTCTGATGGGATGCCTGGGCTTTTGGAAGATGGTTCCGCCGATTTAAAAAATTGTATCCGGATTTTTCCCCATCGGACAAGAGGGGAAGGGCACTTTGCAGTGCTTTTACAAAAGGACGGGGAAAGCTTTTTGCCAACGGATAGCAAGGAAGGATTGGTTTCAAATGCCCGGGGATTAAAAAAACGCCAGGTTTCTTTGCCGGAAGAGCTTTTAGGGTTTTCAGAAAAGGCAAGGGCATTTGGCGGAAGGATAGAGGCAAGGGGAAGTTCCCTGTCGCTACGCCCCGGGCTTTTGCCGGAGACAGGGCATCTTCGTGTAGTATATCAGGGGCTTCCAGTTTGTCAAATGGGACAGAAGGTAAAGATGTCGCATCCATTGGCATTGGCAATGAAAGCTGGTGATTTTGGGCAGACGCTTGAACTTCCGGCAGATGGTGGGGAAATTATCCGTTACCTGAAAGGAGAAACTCTTTTGACAGAATGTCCTTACCGAGGGAACATTTTAGTCTGCGTAGATGGTTTTGGCGTTGGCTGGGCACAGGGAAATGGCAGTGGGATATTAAAAAATAAGTACAATGCAGGATGGCGCTATCAGTAGGGAACGGTTATTTGTGAACAGTCCCTAAGAAAATGAGGTAATGATATGAAGATAAAACGTGGGGATTTCGGTTATATTAAGGCGAAAAAGAAAAAATCGCTGACAGGGGTTTTATGTATGGCGGCGATAGGGATAGCTATATTTTTAACAGGGCTTTTTCTGAATAAAATGTCAAACCGCAATATATTTACGGTGATTGCAGTATTATTTGCACTTCCGGGGGCAAAGTTTTTGGTGGCATATATTGTAACTTTTCCGTTCCAGTCAGTCAGCAGGGAGCGTTATAGCAGGGCAGAGGAGGCATTGCCGGAAAAAATGTCATTGTATACAGACCTTGTCATTACTTCCCAAGAAAAGGTGATGAACCTTGATTTTGTTGCCGTTGGGAACAGGCAGGTACTGGGGCTTGTAAATGAAAAGGAAAAAGAACTTGCCTATATACGGAATTATTTGACAAAGGGCGTGCAAAATTGGGGAAATGGGTATAAAGTGAAGATTATGGATAGTGAGAAGCTGTTTTTAAATGAACTGGCAAGGGTAGAGTTTTGCGAAGTGGATGAAGAAGAGGAACAGACAGTGAAATCTTATGTTACGTCTTTAATTGTGTAAGCTCTAGAAGCCCATAAGGAGAAGAGAAATGCAGTTGCTTGTGATTTCAGCGCAGGAGGCAGGACAGCGCCTGGACAGGTTTCTTGAAAAGTATATGAGCCAAGCACCAAAAAGTTTTTTCTATAAGATGATGCGGAAAAAGAATATCACTTTAAATGGGAGAAAGGCAGAAGGGAAAGAAAGGCTTTCGGCAGGTGATGAAATTAGGCTTTTCCTTTCTGAGGAAACAATTGATAAGTTCCGCAAGGCTCTGGAAGGGCCGCCGGTAGCAGCAGGGCGGAAAACATTAGACATTGTCTATGAAGATAATGATGTTTTAGTGGTAAATAAGCCGCAGGGGATGCTGTCACAGAAAGCACAAAAGTCTGATGTCTCCCTGACAGAGTATATTACAGAATATGTAATGGCGCCAGAGGACAGGCTGCGCTCTGTTTTCCGGCCGGGGGTATGCAACCGTCTGGACAGGAATACAACAGGGCTTGTAGTGGCAGGTAAGACAGTAACAGGGCTTCAGTGTTTTAACCGCCTTTTCAGGGAAAGGGAATTGCAGAAATATTATTTATGCCTTGTAAAGGGAACGGTAACAGAGAAATCAGAAATTCATGGATATTTAATAAAGGATGAAGCACATAATACTGTAAAAGTGTGTGAATCAGAAAAAGAAGGCAGTATGCCAATTGCTACCGCATATGAGCCTTTGGGACATGCAGTTTGGAAAGGGCAGGAATATACATTGCTGAACGTTCACCTGATAACAGGGAAGTCCCATCAAATCCGCGCCCATTTACAGAGTATCGGCCATCCGGTCGCTGGGGATGCAAAATATGGTGATAAAAGCACGTACCGTCTTTTTAAAGAGGAATTTGGCGTGAAATACCAGCTTTTACATGCATGGAAGCTTTGCCTGCAAAAGGCTTCTTACCTGCCTGGAAAATATTATGGAGTTACCTGGACAGCGCCGCTGCCGGAACAGTTCCAACAAGTGTTAAAGGCAATGGGCATAGGGCTGCCTTAGAAGTATGCTCTGGGAAGAAAGGGAGTGAAAAAATGCCGTCGTGGAATTCAAGGGGACTCCGCGGTTCTGTTTTGGAAGAATCCCTTAATATAACGAATGAAAAATACCGGCAGGAAAAGCTTGCCTTAGTGCAGAAAATACCAACACCAATTACCCCGATGGAGATTGACAGGGAAAGGCACCATATTACATTGGCATATTTTGGGCAAAAGAGCACGGTAGATTATATTGGCAATGTACAGGGAGTGCCAATTTGCTTTGATGCAAAGGAATGTGCTTCTGATACGTTTCCGATACAGAATATACACAGGCATCAGATAGAATACATGAAGGAGTTTGAAGGGCAGGATGGGATTGCGTTTCTAATTATATATTTCAAAAAAGTAGAAGAATATTATTATGTACCATTTAAAGATGTTGCTTTTTTTTGGGACAGGGCGGAGGGAGGAGGGCGTAAAAGTTTTCGCCGTGAGGAACTGGACGCATCCTACCAGATAAAATTCAGCAACCAGATTTATATCCATTATCTGGAGATGCTGTCCAAGGATTTGGAGTCAAGGGAGAAATGAGAGGAAGGGCATGTCAGCAGGATTATCCATTTACTTTATATTAATGGACTTTTATATTTTTGCATTTGTTGGGTGGGTTTATGAAAGCACTTTTGTAACGATTCGGGATAGGAAGCCTATAAACAGGGGTTTTTTGGTTGGGCCGATGATTCCATTATATGGGTTTGGGGCAGTATCGGTCTATATTTTGCTACGCCCATTTTCCAAATGCGCAAGCCTTTTATATGTAATGGGGATGGTGGTGGCCACTGTCTTGGAGTACCTTGCATCCTGGCTTTTAGAGACTTTATTCCATGCAAAATGGTGGGATTATTCTAAAGAGCCATATAATTTCCAGGGAAGGATTGCCTTAATCCCCTCAATGTTTTGGGGGATTTTGTCCCTTTTGATGTTCGATGTGTTCCAGCCGGCGGCAAACTGGGCGATGTCGCTGATTCCTGAAAGGATTGGGAAGAACCTTTTAGCTGTGTTTTTGGTGATTACGGCAGTTGACTTTATCTATACAGTAATTACAACGGTGAATTTCCGCAGGCAGGTGGAAAGCCTCTATGGATTCTGGAAGGAACTGGAATACATGCTGGAGGATAAGGCATTTATTTCCCTGCGGGAAATCCTGCTCAGTACAAAGAAGGGGATTTCAGGACGGTTTTTTTCTGCTGGCTTGGGGGAATGGAAAGAAATATTTTACCAGAAGTTAGAGAATTTGCGGGCAAATTCGGCTGAAAGTGAATCAAAGCTGGCGGTTATAGAAGAAAGATTTCGGTTTTACTGGGAATATAGAAGCCATTTCCTAAAAAAACGCCCATTTATTGGAAACCAGCGTATTTTAGATGCGTTTCCAAGCATGAAAATTTTATTGAAAAACCGTTCTGCTATTGAAATAAAGGAATTTTTATGGAACAGGAAACACAAGGAAGAAACTGTTTTGGAGGAGAAGCAGGGGGAAGAAGAGTAGTTTTCGTTATAGTAATATGATATCCTCTATTTGGTGTTATGCCTTGCAAATAACCACAAGATATGGTACTATTTTGCTAGAAAACTTGTATGGTATATTATTTGGGTCGCAAAACGCGGCATGGAGGATTAAGATGAAGATAATTAAACGAAGCGGCTCTGAGGTGAAGTTTGACGCACAGAAAATTACAGCGGCAATTACAAAGGCAAACTATGAGGTTCCGGTAAAGGAGCGGCTTTCCAAAGAGCAGATTATGGATATGACAAATATAGTGGAAAATATCTGTATTGATGCAAACCGTGCGTTAAGCGTGGAAGAAATCCAGGATTTAGTAGAAGAGCAGATTATGGACAAACGTGCATTTAATGTGGCGAGGAAATATATCACATACCGTTATGACCGTGCGTTAATCCGTAAGTCAAATTCTACGGATAAGCAGATTTTAAGCTTACTGGAATGCAATAATGAAGAGGTGAAGCAGGAAAATTCCAATAAAAACCCAACCGTTAACAGTGTGCAGCGCGATTATATGGCGGGTGAAGTCAGTAAGGATATTACAAAGCGTTTTTTGCTTCCATCGGAAGTAATGCGCGCCCATGAGCAGGGGATTATCCATTTCCATGATTCCGATTATTTTGCGCAGCATATGCATAACTGCTGCCTTGTGAACTTGGAAGATATGCTGCAAAATGGAACGGTTGTCAGTGAAACAATGATTGAAACGCCAAAAAGCTTTTCAACAGCCTGCAATATTGCAACGCAGAGCATCGCGCAGATTGCAAGCTCACAGTATGGAGGGCAGAGCATCAGCTTGACGCACCTTGCGCCGTTTGTGGATGTCAGCCGCCAGAAATACCGCAGGCAGGTAGAAGATGAGTTTAGGAAGACAGGAATTCAATATACAGGGAAACAGGTAGATGAAGTTGCGGAGCTCCGTGTACTGGATGAAATAAAGCGTGGTGTGCAGATGATACAATATCAGGTAATTACGCTTATGACAACAAATGGGCAGGCTCCATTTGTCAGCGTGTTTATGTATCTGAATGAAGCGCCGGAAGGGAGGCTGCGTGACGACCTTGCGCTGATTATGGAGGAAGTCCTGCGCCAGCGCATCCAGGGTGTGAAAAATGAAAAGGGCGTCTATATTACGCCGGCGTTCCCAAAGCTGTTATATGTACTGGAAGAAAATAATATCCATAAGGACAGTAAATACTGGTATCTGACGGAGCTTGCCGCAAAGTGTACTGCAAAGCGGATGGTGCCGGATTATATTTCTGAAAAAATTATGAAAGAAAGTAAAATAGATAAAAATGGCAATGGGCATTGTTATCCATGTATGGGATGCCGGAGTTTTTTGACGGCTTACTTGGATGAAAAAGGGCTTCCAAAATACTATGGGCGTTTTAATCAGGGCGTGGTAACATTAAACCTTGTGGATGTGGCGTGTTCCTCTGAAAAGGATGAAGATTTGTTTTGGAAAATACTGGACAAGCGCCTTGCGCTCTGCAAAGAGGCTTTGATGTGCCGCCATAACCGTTTAAAAGGGACGGTTTCAGATGTTGCGCCGATTTTATGGCAGTATGGCGCGCTTGGGAGGTTAAAGAAGGGCGAAAAAATTGATAAGCTGCTCTATAATGGGTATTCTACAATTTCCTTGGGATATGCAGGACTTTGTGAATGCACACGTTATATGACGGGGAAATCCCATACGGATTCTGAGGCTACGCCGTTTGCGCTTAAGGTAATGCAGCGTTTAAATGACGCCTGTAGCAAATGGCGTGAAGAGGAGCATATAGATTTCAGTTTATATGGGACGCCGTTAGAATCTACCACATATAAATTCGCAAAATGTTTGCAGAAACGTTTCGGGGTAATAGAAGGGGTTACAGATAAAAATTATATTACTAACAGTTACCATGTCCATGTAACAGAAGAAATTAATGCGTTTGAAAAACTGAAATTTGAGGCGCAGTTCCAGAAACTGTCCCCGGGAGGGGCTGTCAGCTATGTGGAAGTCCCAAATATGGAAAATAATATTGAGGCAGTTTTGGAAGTAATGAAATTTATTTATGAAAATATTATGTATGCAGAACTGAATACAAAAAGTGATTATTGCCAGGTTTGCGATTACAGCGGCCAGATACAGATTGTAACAGATTCACATGGGAAGCTTATCTGGAAATGCCCAAATTGTGGCAATACAAACCAGGATAAAATGAATGTGGCAAGAAGGACCTGTGGATATATTGGAACACAGTATTGGAACCAGGGGCGGACACAGGAAATTAAAGAACGGGTACTTCATTTGTAATTGCCATAGGTTATTGATAGTAACCCGGAAAGCTTATAGATATAAAAGGGGGGAGTGCTATTTATGAAACTATTGAATAAAGACGAATTTATAGCAAATGAGATACACTATTATTTTATTAAAAACGATTTACAGGAAGGGGACAAATTACCTTCAGAAAGAAGCTTTGCAGAAATGTTTGGCGTGCAGCGCGCCACAGTGCGCGCTGCATATAAAATTCTAGAAGAAGAGGGCGTTATTGAAATCAGGGAACGTTGTGGGAGATATGTGGGGCATTCCAGAATAACGACAAACTTACAAGAAGTGAAATCTTTCAGTGAAAAGATGCATGAAATAGGAATGAAAACAGAAAATAAGCTGCTTGCTTTTGAAGCTGTGGAAGTCGATAAGGAGTTATCAAAAAAAATAAAACTTTCCATAGGAACGCCCGTGTACAAAATTACGAGAGTCAGAAAAGCATTAAGAGAAAACGGCGTCGTCCCGGTATCAATTGAGTATTCCTATATTCCGGAAAATTTAGCGCCAAAGTTGATGCGATATGATTTAGAAGACCGGTCTTTATTTGATATTTTATTAAAAGAATATGGAAGGCAGCCCCAAAAAGATGATCAAATTATTGAGATTGTCTATGCCAATGAATTTGAAGCAAAGACTCTTAAAGTGGACCAAATGACAGCGCTGGTCAAAAAAAGTGGGATTACATATGATAAAGATGGAAATGTACTCCAATATCTTCATTCGGTAATGAATAAGGAATGGGTTCAGTTCAAACAGGGTAATGAGAGAATCGAAAAGAAAATAGACGAGGTGTTAAAACATGGACTATAGAATGCCGCTGTATATCCAATTACAGGATATTATATTAAAAAAAATAGAGGAAAAAAAATACCTCCCGGGAGAAATGATACCAAGCGAGAGAAAAATGGCAGAAATTTATGGGGTAAACCGCATGACTGTGAAACGCGCTATCAATAAACTTGTAGAACAGGGTTATTTACACCGGGAACTAGGCGTTGGTACATTTGTGGAAAAAGGGGATAATAAAAAAATCGACATTGACTATCAGAGCGAAACCGGGAACAGCGGCATCAGTGCAATCTTTCGGGAAAGGGGCATTAAAATTTCTAACAGGATACTTGGCATAGGCGATATCACAGGCAGTAAGTTTATTAATTATAAACTGGGACAGGCAGAGGAGGAAATTATCTGGGGATTGCACAGAGTGCGTTTTGGCGATGGTATTCCTTTTGCAATTGAATATACATATGTACCTAAAAAATATTTTGGCGATATAGATAATTTTGATTTTTCTAAGGTTTCCCTATATGACTATATGGAAGCAAAAGGGCATTTACCGATGCATTTTATCCAGAAACTTATTATTTGTTCTGCTAATGAAAAGATTGCTGATTTGTTAAACGTCAAGAAAGGAGGCGCTGTTTTCAGGATAGAATACCAGGCTTCCGATAAGGATTATAATCTTGTGGAATACACAAAAAGTTATCTCAATCCTGAATTTGCAGAATTTCGGTTTGTCGCTGAAGCAGAATAAAACAGGAAAATGCCGTTGCACTTCCCTGTTTTATCCTAAATCATTCCATACATTTTAAAATATCTATGATTTGCAGTAAGTTATCTATATGATAATCTGCTAATGACTGGTCAAACCCAAACCTGTCATCTTTTTTTGCGATTACTTTCAGGCGGGCGTTGGCGGCAGCTTGTATCCCATAGGAGGAATCTTCTACAGCAATGCATTCTGCTTTTTCCAGCCCCAATTTTTTCACTGTGAAGTTATATATTTCAGGGTTGGGCTTACTGTTTGCAAAATTCTCCCCACTTACTTTGATGTCAACAAACGTGTTAAGCTTTGTTTCTGATAAAACTTCTGTAATATTTTTCATTGGGGAAGAAGAGGCTACCGCTATTTTATAATGTGACTGCCTTAACCATTCCATTACTTCTTTTATATTGGGGGTTAAGATATTTTTGTATGAAATGGGAAAGCCATCACTGTACTTATCAAACATCTGGTTTATTTCTTTGCCTGTCTTATAAGGTTTTCCTGCATTTTTCCACCACAGTTCCAGTTTTTTTACAAAATCCTGCGATGCTATGCCGGGAATCTTATTTAACTCTGTTTTAGGTACTGCGACGCCTTGGCTTTCTAAAAACATGGCAAGCCATTTACCATATACTGGCTCACTGTCAATAATTACCCCATCCATATCAAATATTATTGCGCGTACCATATTAATAGTTAAATTGGCGGTAATAGCGCCTAAATTCAAGGCTGTGCCCGGTATTTAACTCATAGTGCGCCGCCAACCTTTCTGTCAGGATTGCGGTAATAATCATAGGTGTACAGATTACCCTAAATTCATCATCAATCCCTTCAAGAATGTAATCCTTTGTGTCAAACACCTCTACCTTTTTCGTATGCTGTTTTACGAAACGTTCCACTCTTTCATCCATTTCCCTGTATTCATCTTCCCCTTTAATGACAAAAACAGGTACTTTGTCATCGACTAACTCTAATGGGCCATGGAAGAAATCCGCAGAAGATACAGATTTTGTCCTTACCCACTGCATTTCTTCCAGGATGCACATTGTGAATAAGTAAGTTTCTCCCCAAAGGACACCAGAACCGGTAAACATAGTATATGGTTCATGGCTGTATGTTTTTGCAATCTCAGCAGCCCTTGGCTCAAATTCCTCCCTGATTCTCAGCAAATTATTATGTATCCCTTTCATCTGGTCTGCCCAAGCCTCATACTTTGGAAATTCCCCTCTGTTAAAAAGAAGCCTGAGGATTACAAAATAATAGAGTAAATAGGAGTCCTCACAGTCGCCGCATGGATTGTATATAGGCTCTGTAAGTAATTCGGCAAGCGGCGTTGTATCATCCTTTGTAAAACCATATACAGGAATTTCCATGTCCTTGCACAATTTTACTGCTTTTACGATTTCTGCCGTATCGCCAGAAGCAGAAGAAGTAAATACCAGAGATTTTTCAGAAACATATCTTTTATTCTTTTTTACTAGGAATTCCCCTGCATTTTCTAGATAAATCGGTAAATCGCTGTAATACTTTGCAACTTCAGCTACCGGATACCACTCTGCCCAGGTTCCCCCAATTCCCAGTAAAACTACATTTTCATAATCTGTTTTTGCAAGCTTGTCCACTAGCGCCTCTATTTCAACCCTTTTGCTGTACGCCTGCTCCCCTTCCTTTAAGTATTTCTCCACATCAAAATTTCTTAATGCCATTTCTTAATTACCTCCTTTATTTTTATTTATAGTTTCGTTCAGTATCTGATTTACTGAACAAAGTGACATGATTTATTTATCCCAGGAATCCGAAGAAAGCTCCAATGATTCCAAATATCAACATAATCAACATAATAAGCAATGGGTTTATTTTCTTTTTCAGCATCCAATAAACAATTCCAAACAGTCCCAGAACCGGCAGCCCTGGCACAATTCCTGTTAGCAAATCCTGCAAGGTGGTGGCTTCTTCCCCGCTGCCGATTTCCGTGACAAAATTAATGGCAGTCATTTCCATCGTCATAGCGCCTACAACCATCATTCCCACAATAGATGCAGCTTCCATTACGCTTCCCATAAGCCCTGAAGCCGTAATTTTTTCAATGGATTCGCTGCCTAGCTTATACCCTAGGAAAGTACCCAGATATCTCATCACATAATGCGGGACATTAAAGATTAAGAGAAACAATAATGGGCCAAGGATATTTCCCTTTAGCGCGAGAGTACATCCAATACCGGTAGCAATTACCCGCAATGTCCCCCAAAAAAAGGCGTCGCCAATACCAGATAGGGGTCCCATTAAGGCTGATTTTACAGCGCCGATGGAATCTGTTTCAAAATCTTCTTCTGTGGCATTTGCCTCCTCCATCGCAGCGCTAATTCCCATCGGAAAAGTAGCGATATAAGGCGTTACATTGTACAATGCCAAATGTCTCTGCATTGCCTTGGCAAGCTCTTTCTTTTCTGGATATAGCTTTTTAAGAATCGGGTACATTGCATAGGCATAACCCACATTTCCCATTCTTTCATAGTTCCAGGAATGCTCATAGGGAATGGACCTCCAAAATACTTTCTGTAAATCTTTCTTTGTAATTATTTTATTGTAATCCGAGTGTACGCTAAAACTCATCGAAATCACCTCCATCAACTTCTGCCTCTACGGCCGGGGCATTGTTTCCTGACTTTCCAAATACTCCAAACATAACCATGACCAATACCATTAAAATAGAAAAGATAGCTGCGCCGGTTGTGGATACATTAAGATATGCTACAAGGAAAAAACCAATAAAGAAAAATGGCGCCACTTTTTTATTCATCATTGTCTGCGCCAGCATAGCGAAACCAAGCGCCGGAAGCAAAGCAGCAGTAATATCCATACCTGTCTGGACAAAATCCGGTATGTTGCCTAATAGTTTGGTAACGGCGTCTGAACCAAAGTAAAACGCAAGGGGGATACAAATAATCCCAGCTATGCTCTGGGCATACCCCGCTATAAACATGCTTCGGTTAAAGGCTTTAATGTTTCCTGTCTCTGCGTATTTATCACATTTGTGGATAAAAAACAGCATAATAGGCTGGCCTAAAGCAGTATCTACCGCTAACATCACAGTTGCGATGGGGATTCCCAGAGTCAGCGCTGCGTCTGCCCCTGCTCCTGAGGAAATAGCAAGAGATACGCCAAGGATTGTACCTGAAATCAAATCAGGCGGATTATATGCCCCTACTGAAATTGCCCCAATCATAGCTAATTCAAGGGTGGCGCCCATAATAATTCCTGCTTGCATATCTCCCATAACAAGGCCGACTAAGGGACCGAGCACAATTGGCCTTTGGAGATAGCTGGTTCCCAGAAGCCATTCGGAATATCCCAAAAGCCCAATCAAAAAAACAAGTATTGTTTTAATAACCATATACCTTCTCTCCCTTCTTATCTAAATAGTGATTTACATTTAATGCTTTTTTCTGCCGGTATCATTTGGATAAATACATCTAATCCATCAGCGAGCATATCCTTTATAACTTTTTCATCTTCTGGCGACAGGTTAGCGCTCTTTCCATACTGCTTTGTTCCCTCACGGAAAGGGGTGTTTCCAATATTCAGGCTTTTTTCTCCGGTAGCGTCCATAATTTTTTGAGCAATCCCTAAGTCTTCACAGATAATAAAAAGTTTATACTTATCCGTAACCCCGCTTTTTAAAGCCTCCACAGCTTCCTCTGTGTTTTTTATTACGACCTTTACTCCGGAAGGTTTTGCCAATTTTATGGCGTTCAGCCTTAAAGTATCATTTTTTACAGTATCACTGACAAGGAGCAAGCAATCTGCCCCCAGCGCCGAAGTCCAAGATACCGCTACTTGGCCATGTAAAAGCCTATAATCCACTCTAACCGCTTTTATCATATTTTTGTCCTCCTTTTCATTTAAGGTAGTAAACGCATTTTTTAAAAATCTTCTTCTTCCTCCTGAGGATTAAGCGGCAGCTCATTGCAATATTGCAGCATTTCGCGTGCGCTCTCTATCGCCTCTTTGACTGCCTCTACTGTAGGCGTTTCCTCGTCTGACATAACTAGCGAAATAATTGCTGGCAGATTAATGCCGGTCACAACATGCACATGATCATTTTCTATCAGAGCCATTGCATTATTGTTTACGCTGCCTCCTAACAAATCTGTCATTATGACAATGTCATCCTCTGGTTTACAGTCTGCTATCACTTTTTGGAACACGGGCATTGGATCTTTGCATTCGTCTGTATAAGCATTAATGCAAGTCAGGTTTTCCTGTTCCCCTGCTATCATTTCTAAAGTAGACTGCATTCCTCCTGCCATTTTTCCATGAGTAGCCAAAATATACTTTCTCATTTCATTCCTCCTCTGCTTTTAATTTTTTATTTTCCATAATTTCATCATAATCATCCGTTTTACAATGTATTTTTTCTTCAAACCGTCCAAAGAGCGGATGACATTCAAAATTATTTTTTTCTTTTGTAACATGTGCTGATATATATTGGAAAGGCACGGCAGTGTACAGTGGCGTAAGTTCACTTCTCACATTTCCTGTTACTTTAATGATTCTTTCACTTTCCGGCATTTCCTTATCTGTCACAAAATAAGTATGTTCTGTTATATATCCTGTGGCTTCAAAAATATCAAACATCCTGTTATGTTTCCGGTTTGTGTCGATGAAGAAAACAGCATATTCCGGCGTAAGCTGCATATTTGGCCCATGGATATATTCTTCACTCTCATAGTAGAGTGCAGGAATCTTTAATGTTTCGCCAAACTTTAATGCCGCTTCTCTTGCTATCCCCATATTTGCCCCATCTGCAACTATAATTACCCTGTCCATTTTTAATAAATCTTTATAAAATGTTTCTGTAAAATGTATTGCCTTGTAGTACATTTCTCTGTTTGCAATACAACATGTTTCTAGTTCTTCTGCCAAGCTATTATACTCTTCTGACAGGAAGCCTTTTCTTTTGCCTGTTTCCAGTACAAATAAAATTAAGGTTTGTATCAACACTGTCATCCCAAGCGTCACATAATCAATTGACTCATTGCCAACACCATACTCTATCAGGTTATCGGAATATTTTTTAATATCGCCTTCTAGATTCCCTGTTAATACGGCAGGCTTGTTTTCATCTGCGGCCATATCCTTAACTGCCTCAATAATATTTGTGCTGCAGCCACTTTGGGAAATAACAATTTTAAAATAGTCTTTGACGTTCTCCTTTCTATAATCTATATATTCTGTAGGGCTCATTACAACAACATTATTTCCCATACACTGGTTCATAAATAATTCCGCTGCCATCGCTGCATTTAATGAAGAGCCTGAAGCTATGATACAGATGTGGTCTTTTCCCGAATCCAGGTACTGATCCACTAATTTTTTTGTTAACGCTTCCCGGCTGTTAAGGTTTTTAAGCATTACCTCATTGGATATTTTAATATAGTATTCCATATCCTTCTCCATATGTATTGCCTCCCATCTTTTATTTTATTGGTTCTTTAGTTAATCCAATTTATGATTTTATTATACCATAAAAACGATGCGGTGCAATACCAATTTGTCATTTTTTTATACCAGGCTATTTTTTGTGCAAAAATTGGTTCATTATAACTCCAAACTTATACAGTGAATCTATTTTCCTGCCAGGTTATTGCACCATCTTCCTTTTTTAAAGAAAAATGTGGCTATAAATATTTTGAGAAGATAGGTTGCTTCTGTGCACAGATATACAACCTGAATTGGCATGTCAGTGCCATATGCGACAACCGCGCTGACTAGGAGTGGGCCATATAAGTTAAATAGGCCATCTATCAGCAATACTGCTTTTACATCCCCACCCGCCCTTAAAATATAATAAATGGTTTCTCCGTAGCCTTGGCTCCAGCTAAATGCCGCTTTGATTCTCAGAAGTGTTGTGGACATGATAAACAGGCTTCCAGACAGCGAAAAAATTTTCGGGATAATCCCTGCTGTCAGGCAAATAAAAATACTTGCAGAGACACTTACTGCCAAACCGATAAAAATTAATTTTTTTGCAGTTTGCCATGCTTCTTTCATTTTGCCGCTTCCAAGTATCTTGCCTGCAATTATCCCTGATGCCATAGAACAGCCCACATACGCCACATTCATCATGTCAAAAACATTGTCGACTACAGTAATCGCTGGGATATCTGCCTCGCTTACATAACAGTAATTTTTAAATACCAGACTTAGCGCCACAGCCCATATTCCCTCATTTACCATAAGTGGGATGGTCTTTTTGATAACGGATATTTTATCCTTCCTGCCAAGTTTTCCTTTTTTGCCAGTAAATATTTCCTTTCCATTAAAAAAAGCAAAAAGAATGGTAATTAAAATTAAAAACTCTATGTACCTTGATAGGGTTGTTGCCAATGCCGCCCCTTTTATCCCCATTTCTGGCAGCCCAAAATTCCCGTAGATAAATGCATAATTAAAAATGATATTTAATAGGACGCTAACCATGCCTACAATCATTGGCAGTTTTTGTTTTTCATAAATCCTATAATATACGCCGGTCATCCAGCTTAGTGCTGCCGGGATATAGGACCATCGAGCTATTTTTATATACTCTGTCCCCATCTGTATTACTTCTTCTCCATTCACAAATATTTCGATTACTTTCTCTGGTACAACCAACAGAAATAATAGAAAAACTGCCGCCGCCACTAAGCACATCTTAATTCCAAAACAAAATGTCTTTTTCACTGTGTGGAACTGTTTTGCGCCGTATTGTTGGCTCATAAACATGCTTACGCCGCTTGTTATCCCAAATACCAAAAGTGAATAGATGAAATAGGTTTTATTTGCTACTGTTACTCCGCTGATTGCCTTGTCTGATACCTTCCCTATCATTATAGTATCACATATGTTTAGTATATTTCCTGACAACTGCTGCAGCATAATTGGGATTGCCAGCGAAAAAAATTCTGCTAGGAAAATCCAGCGTTTTCCCAATAGGTTCTTTTTAAATACTGAAACTTTTGCCTGCTTCATAGGGCACCCTCCTTATTGGTTCTTATTATACTCCAATTTGTTAGAATAATATACCAATATTGCTTTGGAAAGTCAACACCTCTTACTGCTAACCACAGGGCAACAGCATTTACTTTTTACGGTTCATGCCAAGCACATCATAAAAGAAGTAAATGCTGTTATCCTGCCGCTAACCAGTGAATACAGCAAGGGGAAGTTACTATTCACAGCCAATCGTAGCCAAATTTAAGGAAATAAAAATATCTTCCCCTATGAAGCGCTTTCATCATGTGCGGCATGAAAAAGCAGGA
>CAJUJR010000052.1 GCA_910586605.1 uncultured Lachnospiraceae bacterium
TCCTTCAAGATATAATCGGGCATATTCAAGCGGTTCGTCTATCGCCAAAGCATTTCAATCAGTTTACCAATTCCCATATATTTTGTGTTATAATGTTTTCTGTGATTTTGTTTCCCTCATTTTTTCCCTTATCAGAACTCGTAACGCCCTATGGGAAGATATAACACAAGGGAAACATTAAGGGAAAGTTCACCTGCGATAAACCTAGTGTTTTCAAGGGTTAGCATAAAATTTATTAATAAAATATAACAGCTAATGTTTCCCTTAAAAACTATCAAATCACAATCGGGAAAGGTGGTAAAAATGAAGGAAGAGACAAAAAGAGTAGCAGAGTATTTTCAATGTGAGTTTGAGGTATTTGAAAAAGGAGAGAGTCCGGAGGCTCTGGAGGAGGCATATTTTAAAGCGTTAGAGGAAGGCAGGGAAAATGGTTTTTATCCGGTGATGTTATTAGCGGATGAAAGGATTGCGGAATGGCTGGAAGTAATGTTAAAAGATGGATATGATAAGGAGTCCCTGATATCTGAATGCAGTAATAATGGAAAAGAATTGCTTGAAGAATATTTAGAGGAAGATATGGAAGAGCAGACAGAGGAGGAAAGGGCAGAATTTATAGGCAATGAAACAGAGGGTGATGTGATTTTACATTTTTGTGGTTATATTTCTTTTCGGGCGCATGAACTTGAAGAGGATACTTTGTTGCTGAAACTTCCAGTAAAGCATCCTTGGGAAGTTATTGGCTGGATTCCGTTTGGCGGCTGGAATGAATGCCCGTCTCCAGAAGACATGATTGCTGTCTGCAAATATTGGTATGAGGAATACGGTGCAATGCCAGCAGTGATTGCCGATGATGTAATGGAATTTTATGCACCAAAAAGATTAAATGGGGCAGACAGCTTGAAAGTTGCCAAAGAACATTTTGCATTTTGTTCGGACAGGATTTACCAGGGGACAAGGACAAATACGTTGTCTGAACTTGCCGCAGGGCTTGAAGATTCGGAGGTGTGGTATTTTTGGTGGGATTAGTACGGCAGTTTGATTCCCTGGAGGACGCCATTGCTTCCATTTTTGGGAGCAGCGTTAAAATTGCGCGGATGGAGCGGATGGCGGGAGGCGATATTAATGAGTCGTATGGATTGACGCTTACGGATGGCACATATGTTTTTATGAAGCAAAATCCTGGGAAGCAGGAATCATTTTTTGCTGCGGAAGCAGAGGGGTTGGCGGCAATTGCATCTTCTGGTACAATCGGCACGCCGCGGGTGCTTTGCTATGGGGTTGATAAAAAGAAAACGGGATGCCCTTTTTTGCTTCTGGAATTTATCAGGGAGGGGGAACGTATTTCTAATTATTGGGAATGTTTTGCGCAGCAGCTTGCTGCAATGCATCAGGCAGATATGGCGGCGTTTACAGGACAGGGGACGTATGGTTTTTTGCATGATAACTATATTGGCGACAGGGAGCAGAGCAATACGCCATATAAAAGCTGGGTTGGATTTTTCCGTGATTGCCGTCTTGCGCCGCAGTTTAAAGCGGCTTCTGGTTATTTTGGCTCTTCAGAGAGAAAAGAGGCAGACAGGCTCCTGGAACGTTTGGATGAACTTCTTGTTGAGCCGGAGCAGCCGTCGCTGTTACATGGGGATTTATGGTCGGGAAATGTTATAACAGGTAATGATGGGAAGGCTTGGCTAATTGACCCAGCAGTTTATGTAGGGCATGCAGAGGCGGATTTAGCGATGACGGAGCTTTTTGGCGGTTTTCCGCCTGCCTTTTATGATGCGTATAGGGAAGCGGCAAAGTTACAGCCAGGGTATGCAAAACGGCGTGATTTATATAATCTTTATCATCTCCTCAATCATTTAAATATGTTTGGGCGTTCTTACTATCCGTCTGTGATGCGGATTGTTAATTCTTACTGATTGCTGTTAGGCGCTTTCCATTTTGGGAAGTCTGTGATTTTTGGAAGAGAGTATCTGGAGGAGCGGGAAAAGGAGGTTGAGAATATTATGTTGGCAATGCCTTCTATAATTTTTGTCAGTTATAGGTTAAATAAAACTTTTGCTATATTGCAGAAAATGCCAGAAAAGTCTTTTTCTCATACTGCATAATACGGAAAAGATACAAGAAAATTAATATTTATTTGTTTCTTCAATTTATGATACGATTGTCCATGAATCATCAAAAAGTAAATGCTGCTGCCCTGAGGGAGGGAACGGCAGGGCTTGACACAAATAGAAAAAAAGATTATACTGATACAAATTTTAGGAAAAGAGGGATGGAATTATGTGGAGATAATCTTCTTTTGAAACATGGGATGTAATAATACAGCTATAAATATAAGATAGCTGTTTTCATGTTGCCAAAAGTGGATTATGTCTGCATAACCCCTCTTTTTTGTATTTTATTTGAAAAAATTGAGTGGTTAAAACTGTGCAGATATATTTTTGCACAGTTTTTTCGTTGGGATAGAAAAAAGCAATTTTCAAACATGCTTAGGCATATCGGTTAGATTTGTTATGCTTTTGGGACGTAAATTTTTGGCAGCAGATATTTTTTGGATGGGAGATGTAGTGTGGAAATTACATTTTTCACAACTCTTGCGTAGCAAGAGTTTGGCAATTTGTGTCTGCGCACACTGGTCACAAATTTGTTATGAACGTGTGCAGAAATGAGGATGATTATGTCGAAAATTAATGTTTCGGATGTGACGTTTTGTTATGATGGAAGTTACCATAATATATTTGAAAATGTTTCTTTCTCAGTGGATTCTGACTGGAAGCTTGGCCTGATTGGGAGAAATGGTAAAGGGAAAACTACTTTTTTAAATTTACTTTTAGGAAAATATGAGTACCAAGGGGCGATTACTTCTTCGGTTATCTTTGGATACTTCCCATACCAGGTTACAGATAGGCAGAAAGGGCAGTGCAGCGCTGATTTCCTGGAAATATGGAAGCCGGGCTGTGAACTTTGGCGCGTTATTTGTGAATTAGAAAAGCTTGGCCTTGCGGCAGATGTATTATACCGCCCCTTTGGTACGTTAAGCAATGGGGAGCAGACGAAAGTGATGCTGGCAGTTTTATTTTCTGGTGAAAATGATTTTTTGCTGATTGATGAGCCTACGAACCATTTGGATCAGGAATCAAGGATAGTTGTAAAGGAATATCTATGCCAGAAGAAAAGTTTTATTCTGGTGTCCCATGACAGAGACCTTTTGGATGCATGTGTTGACCATGTGCTTGTTTTAAACCGCCATACAATCGAAATACAGAGCGGAAATTTTTCGTCCTGGTGGATGAATAAAGAGAGGGTGGATGCATTTCACCAGAGTGAAAATGAAAAGCACAGCAGGGAAATTAAAAAGCTGAAAAAAGCGGCTGATAGGGCGGCTAATTGGGCAGATAAAAATGAAAAGACAAAAATCGGTTATGACCCAATAAAGGAACATGACAGGGGGATGGGTACCCGGGCTTATATTGGCGCAAAAACGAAAAAAATGCAGAGCCGTGTAAAACAGATGGAAGAAAGGCTTCAACATGAAATTGAGCAAAAAGAAGGGTTGCTTTGTGATATTGAAAACCCTGTTGATTTAAAAGTTATGCCATTAAAGCACCATAAGGAGCGGCTGGTCCTTGTAAAAGAGTATAGCTTATCCTATCCGGCATTAGGAGGACAGGAAAAAGCGGACGCTTTGCCTGGAATTATCCTGGAAGGAGTTAATTTTCAGCTAAATCAAGGAGAACGGGTATTTTTGCAGGGGGAAAATGGATGTGGTAAGTCAAGCTTGATTAAGGCAATTTTATCACATATGAAACAAAAAGATTTGATAGGCTTGCCAGGCTTGGGGGAAACTGCGATGGAGTCTGGAGACATAGAAACAGCAAGCGGCCTGGTGATTTCATATATTAATCAGGACACTTCGTTTTTAAAAGGGAACCTTACGGAATTTTGCAGGGAAAGGGAACTAGACGAAAGCCTTTTTAAAGCAATTCTCAGGCAGTTGGATTTGGAACGTGTCCAGTTTGGAAAGGATATGGAAACATACTCAGAGGGGCAGAAAAAGAAAGTTTTGATTGCAGCAAGCCTTTTAAAGCAGGCGCATTTGTATATCTGGGATGAACCATTAAACTATATTGATATTTTTTCAAGGATGCAGATTGAAAACTTGATTTTAAGATATCAGCCGACAATGCTTGTAGTGGAACATGACCAATATTTTCAGGAAAAAATAGCAACAAGAGTGTTTTCTTTTTCATAAAATTGGAAGCCTGGAGGCGGCATATTGCAAAAAAGAGAGAGCATACTATTTGTGTACAATGTTGCAAGACAAATTGGTTTTTGTATGGTAACAGTACAGCATCATTATAGATGAGGGGGAATCTTATGCTTACAGAGGGTATTCCGATTGGATTTGGGCTAGGGCTGGCAATGCATGAAAATGCTATGACGAATTATTCTGGCATGAGTGAAGAGGAACAGGAAAAAGTGCTGGAACAAGCAAGGCAGGCACAGTCAAAACGTGATATGGAGATTTTAATTAACCAGATTGGCAAAATGGACCAGCCTTTAGGTTAGTGCATTGGCCTGATAATAATTTTCAAACACGCTCTAGGGGAATGCGTTGGCATTCTCCTTTTTTGGGGATTTTTGTTGAAAAGTGAGATAACATATGATACTCTGAACTAAGAGTGGTGTGGATGGAACTCTAGGAATTAAGAATGGTATGCGGAGGGAATGGATAGATGAAACTACGTTATCCTGATTATTATAAGGATTTTTCCTGCATTGCGGGCAAGTGTGAAGATACTTGCTGCGCAGGATGGGAAATAGATATAGATGATAAGAGCTATGGATATTATATGGAAGTGCCGGGGACTTTTGGGGAAAGAATCCGTAATTCGATAAAGGAATACCAGATGGACGAGGAGGATGCTTATGAATGCCACGGTTTTTTGCTGGCAGAAGGGAAACGCTGCCCTTTTTTAAATGAAGATAATTTATGTGATATAATATTGGAGTTAGGCGAGGAGGCGCTTTGTGATGTATGCACCTATACGCCGCGCAATTTTCTGGAATATGGAAATGCCAGGGAAATTTCAATTAGCCCAAGCTGTGCAGAGGCGGGAAGGTTAATCTTTGGCCGCCGGGAAAAGGTGACGTTTACAGAGCAGGAGATACCGGAAGAACTTGACTTTGCAGAGGGGGAAGAAGAGTTAAAAATTGCAGCGGCGGTAAAAGAGGCAAGGGATAGGGCGGTTGCTATCTTACAGGACAGGGAAGTTGATATTTATCAGCGTATTTACAATTTTCTGTTTTATGCACAGGAAGTACAGTCCTGTTTAAATAGAAATGAAGCTGGACAGATACCAGTCATCTATAGGGAAGGGGCGTCAGTAGAGCAGGCGTTATTTTCCTGTAAAAAGGCTTCAAGGCGTTTTACATATTTCCAAAAGAGGATGAAATCTTTTCAGGAGTTAGATTGTATCAATGATGAGTGGGGATATTTCTTGGAACGGATGGAACTTTTATTTTTGGAGGAAAATAGCGGGCAGAAACGGTATGACGCTACACTTAAACGGTTTATTGCATATATGAAGGAAAAAGATTTAGAGTATTTATGGGAACAATTTATGGTATATTATGCATTTTTGTTTCTTGCGCGTTGCGTTGATGGGCTGAATTTCTGGGGGAAAGCACAATTTTGCGTGTGCAGCTTCCTTATGGTACAGGATATGTCTTTGGAACGTTTTTATCAAAATGGGGAATCCTTTACGGTAGAGGATTGTGTGGATATTGCCAGGATTTATGCAAAAGAGGTAGAGCATTCCCAGGAAAACCTAGAGTTTCTGGAAGAAGAATTTTTATTTGAAGAAATATATCAGTTTAAGGCATTATGCGCACAGGTTATTTGAAGAATAATAGATATTACTAAGGTGGTTTTAAACTGTAATATTGGGTATCAGGAGCAATTAAAATGAGAAAATTATATTTTACAAGGCATGGGCAAACGATTTGGAATGTGGAAAATAAAATCTGTGGTTCTACAGATATTGCACTTACTGAACTTGGGCATGGGCAGGCGGTAAAATTAGGGCAACGGATAAAAGAAGAAGGGCTTCCGATTCAGGAGATACTGGCTTCCCCGCTTATCCGTGCGAAAAATACAGCAGAGCATATTGCGGAAATTACGGGCATTCCTATGCATGTGGAAGAGCTTTTGCGTGAACAGAATTTTGGGGTTTTTGAGGCAGAGCCAAGAGATTCTATAGAGTTTTTAGAGGCGAAAAAGCAGTTTGCTAACCGGTTTGGCTCTGGGGAAAGTATGTTAATGGTGGCAAAACGGGTCTATACTTTGCTGGACAGGCTGGCAAAGGAAGACAAGGTGTATCTTTTGGTGGCGCATAATGGGATTGCGCGGGTAGTGCATAGTTATTTTTATGATATGGAAAATGAAGAGTATGCAAAGCATTCTATAAAAAATTGCGCGTTAGAAGAATATTGTTGGCAAGAGACTGTTGGAAAATAAATTGAGTAGGATACTATTACTAGTAATAGTAATGGATTGTATGTTTTATTTGCAATGAAAGGCAGGAAATTAGCATGTTTTATATTGGAAATCATTTATCGGCTTCAAAAGGGTATGAAGCAATGGGGAAACAGGCGGTAAAATTAGGGGGGAATGTTTTTGCGTTTTTTACGCGGAACCCGCGTGGGGGACAGGCAAAGGAAATTAAGCAGGAGGACGTTGAAAAATACCTTGCTTATGCAAAGGGGCATAATTTTGGAAAACTTGTCGCACATGCGCCATATACCATGAATTTATGTGCGGCAAAAGAGGATATCCGTAATTTTTCTAGGGAAATGTTGGCAGATGATATGAAACGCATGGAATATACGCCTGGGAACTATTATAATTTTCATCCTGGCGCTCATGTAGGGCAGGGGGCAGAGGCTGGAATTGAATTGGTAGCCGACGCATTAAATTCTATTTTAGAAAAAGAACAGTCAACTACAGTTCTTTTGGAAACAATGGCAGGGAAGGGGAGCGAGGTTGGAAGGAATTTTGAAGAGCTTCGGGAGATTATTGACCGCGTCGAATTAAAGGAAAAACTGGGCGTATGTTTTGATACCTGCCATGTATGGGATGGGGGATATGATATAGTAAATGACTTGGACGGCGTACTGACGGAGTTTGATAAAGTCATTGGGCTTGACAGGCTATGTGCTGTGCACTTTAATGACAGTATGAATGATTTGGGTTCCCATAAAGACCGCCACCAAAAAATTGGTGAGGGGAAAATCGGGCTGGAAGCAATGAAGCGCGTTACCCTTCATCCAGTACTTGCAGGAAAGCCGTTTATTTTGGAAACACCAAATGATGACGAAGGCTATGCCAAGGAAATTGCCATGATAAAAGAGTGGACACAAGAGTAAAGAAGGAAAGACATATGGAACGTTATGTTAAGATGGAGGATATCTCCGACGGGAAGAGATACGGAAGCAATGATATGGCAAAGCTTGGCTGTAATGAATGTGAAGGCTGCAGCGAATGCTGCCATAATGTGGGAGAGAGCATTATCTTAGACCCATGGGATGTGTATATGTTAGAAACGTATTTATCCTGCGGTTTTGAAGGGCTGCTTGGAAAATATCTTGAATTAAAAGTTTTTCAGGGAGTGATTTTGCCATACCTTCTTTTGGATGAGAAAGATGGATGCCATTTCCTGAATGAGGAAGAAAGATGCAGCATTCATGGATTCCGGCCGGGCTTTTGCCGGCTTTTTCCGCTTGGGCGCATTTATGAAAACGGCTCTTTTTCCTATTTCTTGCAGACACAGGAGTGTAAAAGGGAACGGCGGACAAAAGTGAAAATCAGCAAATGGCTTGGGATTCCCAACTTGGCTTCTTATGAAAAATATATTTGCCAGTGGCATTATTTAGTAAAGGATGTACAGGAACTTGCAAAGCAGATGGAGGGGAAAGAACTAAAAGAATGGAATCTGTACCTTTTACAGGCTTTTTTTGCAGTGCCATATGAAGAAGGGGATTTTTATATGCAGTTTGGAAAGCGTTATGAAGAGGCGAGGAAACGGCTGGACAGTTAGAAATATTTCAAGGCTGTTTCTACAGTTCCTTAATATAAGAAAGCAGATGGGAGGAAGGATATGAGGATACCGAAGTTTTTAGGGGAGGGAGGCTGCCTGGGGTTTGTGGCTCCATCGTATGGCTGCAATATTGAGCCATATAAAAGCGGCTTCCAAAACGCGTTGGAAAAGTTCCATCAAATGGGGTTTCAGACGGATATTGGGGAAAACTGTTATGCAGGCGAGGGGATTGGGATTAGCAGTACGCCGGAAAAATGTGGAAAAGAGATTAACACGTATTTTACAGAGAAAAAGGTGGATGCGCTGATTTCCTGCGGCGGTGGGGAATTGATGTGTGAAATCCTGGATGATGTGGATTTTGAAAAACTGGCAAATGCAGAGCCGAAGTGGTATATGGGGTATTCAGATAATACCAACCTGACATTCCTGCTTGCCACTCTTTGCGATACGGCGTCTATCTATGGGCCTTGTGCGCCTGCGTTTGGCATGGAGCCGTGGCATATGGCGATTTCGGATGCCTTTGGCCTATTGCAGGGAAAGAAGACAGAGTTTGCCAACTATCCCCTTTGGGAAAAAGAATCGAAAAAGGATGAGGAGCATCCACTAGAGCCATATTTTGTAACAGAGCCGTTTTGCGTCAGGCGTTTTCCAGATAAGGATTCTGTAATGGCAGGGAGGATGCTTGGAGGCTGTCTTGACTGCCTGGGACGTCTTGTTGGGACAAAATACGATAAAGTAAATGAATTTGCAAAGCGTTATGGCGAGGATGGAATCCTATGGTATATGGAAGCATGTGACTTAAATGTAATGGATATACGGCGCGCCCTTTGGCAGCTTGACCATGCAGGGTGGTTTGAAAATGTAAAAGGGTTTCTTTTTGGCCGTCCTTTGTGCCATGGGGAGGAAATGTTTGGGCTTGACCAGTATCATGCGGTTACTGATTTGTTGGGGAAATATCAGGTGCCAGTTTTGATGGATTTGGATATTGGGCATATCCCGCCTATGATGCCAATGGTGAATGGGGTGTTTGCAACTGTGGAGACGAAAGGGAATAGGGTGGAAATACATTATGATTTTAGCACATCTGACAAAAGCTAATGGAATAAGGAAAGAGCAGAGTTTAAAGGAGCATTGTATAAATACTGCAAGATATGCTTCAGAAAGCCTGCGCCTTCCAGGATTTTATCATACCGCATATTTGGCAGGACTGCTTCATGATATGGGAAAGGCAACAGAGAAATTTCATGTATATCTGGAAAAGGCATATCATGGTGAGGAGGTTCTGCGCGGTTCTGTAAACCATACCTTTGCAGGCGTGGTTTATCTTTTAGAAAATTACCATATGGATATAAAAGAAAAGTATGACTGCCTGGCAAGTGAAGTCATTGCTTTTGCAATTGGCGGGCATCATGGGCTGTTTGACTGTGCTGATTTGGAAGGGAAGAATGGTTTCCTTCACCGCTTGCAAAAAGATAAAAAGGAATTGGCCTACGAAGAGGCGGTAGAAAATTATTTTGAAAATGTTATTTCTGAAGAAGAAGCAGAAAAACAGTTTCATTTGGCTTCACAGGAGGTACAGCAGTTTTTCCGGAAGGCGAAAGCACTTTTTTCCAGCCAGGAAGAAGTAGGCTTTCAGGTTGGGCTGCTTTCCAGGCTGGTACTTTCTGCAATTATTTACGGCGACCGTAGGGATACTGCGGAGTTTATGGACCAGGTACAACTGTGTAAGCCGGTTTTTCATTGGAGAGTGCAGAGGGATTTTCTGGAGGGGAAAATTGCCTGTTTTGATTCTGCTGCAAAAATTAACCAAATCCGGAAGGAGATTTCGCAGCAGTGCTTGGAATCTGCAGGGCTGCCGGCAGGGATTTACCGCCTGAATGTGCCAACTGGGGCTGGGAAGACATTGTGTACCTTGCGGTATGCACTTGCCCATGCAGAAAAGTTCCAAAAGAAAAGAATTATTTTTATTATCCCATTGTTAAGTGTTTTAGACCAAAATGCAAAGGTAATACGGGAATATATTAAAGATAGTAGCTGTGTACTGGAACACCATTCTAATGTGCTCCATGAAAAACAGCAGCAGGAGATATTAGATGAATACGAGCTGTTGGCAGAACAATGGGATGCCCCCGTTATTATTTCTACTTTAGTGCAGTTGCTTAATATTTTGTTTATGCACCAGACATCCGCAGCCGGCCGTATGCAGGCATTGTGCGATAGCGTAATTATAATTGATGAAATACAGTCTTTGCCGAAAAAAACGGTGCTGTTGTTTAATATGGCAATAAATTTTTTAAGCCAATTTTGCAATGCAACAATTGTATTGTCGTCAGCGACACAGCCATGTTTTGAAACAGTGCAGTGGCCGGTGAAATATGCAGATAGGGCAGAGCTTGTGCAATTGAGTCAGGAGCAAAAAAATGTATTTAAACGAAGTGAAATTATAGATAAAATATCAGATTCAGGCATGGATTTACAGGAATTATCTGGTTTTTGCATATCTTTAATGGAGATACATAATGCGCTTTTAGTTATATGCAATACAAAGCGGGAAGCAAGGGAATTATTTGCAGAAACTGAAGAAATTGCCAAAGCAAAGGGATGGAAAATATACCATCTTTCCACTTCCATGTGTAAAAAGCACAGAATGGATGTCCTTAGGGATTTACAGGAAGAGCTGTTATTGGTTCAGTCACAGGAAAATGGCGGCAGCCAGAAGTTAATTTGTGTTGCGACGCAATTGGTTGAGGCAGGGGTTGATTTTTCCTTTGACGGGGTTGTGCGGGTTATTGCCGGAATTGACAATTTAGTGCAAGCAGCGGGGAGGTGCAACCGGAGCAATGAATATAAAAATTGGGGAAGAGTATATCTGGTAAACCTGAAAAATGAGAATTTGGGGATGCTGAAAGAGATAAAGGCAGCCCAAGATAGTACCCTCCAGACACTAAGTTATTGGAAAAAGCTAGAAGGGAGCGGTTTGTTTGACGATGAAATGATAAACAGGTTTTATCAGTATTTATTCCGTTCTTCAGAGATAAAAAAAGAAATGCGTTATCCCAAGAATAATGGGCATGATATTGTCTATTTGACAGATTTGCTTGCAAATAAAAATAAATATGTAGATATAAAGAAAGAAAAGCCGCCATTTATTATGCATCAGCCATTTAAAACAGTGGGAAAAATGTTTCAGGTATTTGAGCAAGACACAATAGATATTTTAGTCCCATACGAAGAAGGGAGTGAGGTTATAGAGAAGATACGGGGGATGAAGGGCAGTGAATATTGTTATTATTTGCTGCAGGAATTAAAAGATAAGTTAAAGCAGTATTCTGTCAGCATTTATCAAAGGCAGATGGAAGCATTATATGGGGAAGGGCTGTTGGAAAGCTGTTTGGATGGCAGGCTTTATATATTAAACAGTAAGGCTTATCATGAGAAATACGGAGTAGATGATAAAGTAAAACAGGCTGTGGAGGACTTTATTCTATAATGGATGAATTAACACAATTTATGGCCGATTTCTAAAAAAGAATGACCGTGAATTGTATTAATAAATTGTCTATAATTCATGGTAAAAGGAGGGCATATGCAGTACAAAAATACAGTGGATTTTGAAGTGACAGGCGATTATGCTTTGTTTTCAGATCCGATTACGCGTGTAGGGGGAGAAAAATTATCCTATCAAGTCCCTACCTATGAAGCACTAAAGGGGATTCTCCAAAGTATATACTGGAAACCTACGATTGTCTGGGTGATTGACCAGGTACGGGTGATGAATCCAATCCAGACAGAGACAAAAGGCATCCGGCCAATTAGATATTTTAAGGATGCAAATGATTTGTCCTATTACACTTATTTAAAAGATTGCCGTTACCAGGTAAGAGCACATTTTATCTGGAATGAAAACCGAGAAGAACTGAAAATGGATAGGAATGAAGGCAAACACTTTAGTATTGCAAAGCGTATGATAGAACGCGGTGGGAGAAGGGATATTTTCCTAGGGACGCGGGAATGCCAGGGTTATGTGGCGCCATGTGCTTTTGGGGAGGGGGAAGGGTTTTATGATGAAATAGAAGAATTAAACTTTGGTATGATGTATCATGGTATTACCTATGCAGATGAGGCATATCCAGCCCAGGTGGAGGAAACGGAGGGGAATTTGTGCGTGAGGCTGTGGCAGGCCTCTATGGCCAGGGGAGTTGTCAGCTTTTGCCCTCCGTGGGAGTGTATACACAGGGTAGTCAGGAAAATGGAAGTAAAACCATTTGGCAGGGAGCACAATAATTTTACAGGATTAGAGGAGAGTGGGGTGGTACTATAAATGTCATGGCTGAATGAATTATATTTTACATATGAAAACCAATATGGCGTTGATAATGATTGTAAAACGCCTTTATCCCCAGTTGCCCATATGCTTGCCCATGCCCAGATAGAAATTACGCTGGATGAAATGGGGAGTTTTGCAGCGGCAAGGGTTTTGTCAAAGGAAGAAGATATTACGGTAATTCCGGTTACGGAGTCTTCAGCAGGCAGGAGTTCTGGAATTGCCCCACATCCTTTATGTGATAATTTGCCGTATCTTGCAGGTGATTTTTCACAATATTGTGCAACAGAGAAAGAACAGAAAAAAGCGGAAGAAAAGTTTGAAAGCTATATTAAGAATCTAAAGCAGTGGCTGCAGTCGGAGCATACCCATCCGAAAGTACAGGTAATATACCGTTACATTGAGAAGGAGAATGTAATATCAGATTTGGTAAAGGCGGGGATTGTGGAACTGGAACAGGGAGTTTTTGCAAAGAAGAAGGTAGGTGGGCAGCCGTATGAAAAAGCAATTGTGCGTTTCCGTATTTTGTCAGATGATATAGAAGATGTTCCAGCCTGTTGGGAGGATGAGTCACTTTTTGCGTCCTATGCAAAATATTATATGTCACAGTTAAGTGATAAAAAGGATATCTGTTATCTTACCGGGGAGGAACAGGTGATTTCGGATAACCATCCAAAGGGGGTAGTAGCTGCGACATATGGCGCAAAATTGATTTCTGCGAATGATGACCAGGGATATACATACCGCGGCAGGTTTCAGAATGCATCACAGCCATATGCATTAGGCTATGAAGCTTCACAAAAAATCCACAGCGCGCTGACCTGGTTGGTAAAGAACCAGGGGGAGAGCAGCGGAACTCAGGCAAAGAGAACATTTGTCTGCTGGAATCCTCAGGGGAAGAAAACACCAGATATTTTTGACCCATTTGGATTGTATGAAGAAGATGAGAAAATAACTGTGCCAGATATTGGGGCTTATAGAAACAGATTATGGAAGTCTTTGCAAGGATATGCTAATCAATTTGAAGAAGAGGATGAAATTATTATGATTGGTTTGGAGGCCGCTACGACAGGCCGGCTTTCTATTACATATTATAATGAATATATGTCCAGGGATTTTTATGAACGCCTGCTTAACTGGGGGGAAACTTGTAATTGGTGGTTTATGAAGTTTGATACGCAAAAGAAGGCATATTTTAAAATCCAGACGCCAATCTTTCAGAGAATTGTAGAATGCGCTTATGGAAACCAAAAGGGAAAATTTATAGAGGCTGATGACAGGGTGGTAAAAGAACAGGTACAACGGCTGATGAAATGCGTATATGACAGGCAGCCGTTGCCTTTTGACATTGTACAGGCACTTGTAAACAAGGCATCCGCACCTCTGTCATACACTCCTGTAAACCGGGAACTTGTCTTGTCAACAGCTTGTGCTATGGTGGTAAAATATTACTATGATAAAAAACTTATTGAGAAAGGGGAGTCAAATTTAATGAAGCTGGACTTAGAAAACAGAGACCGCAGTTACCTTTTCGGAAGGCTTTTGGCGGTATATGAAAGGGCAGAGAGAGTAACGTATGATACGGGGGAAAGCAGGGAAACAAATGCAATTCGCTTGCAGTCAGCTTTTGTAAACCATCCGATGCAGACATGGAAGGTGCTGGAAGATGCTGTGGGCCCATATTTTCAGAAATTGCGGCCTGCTTCCCGCGAATTCTACAAAAAATTAATCAGTGAAATAACAACGCTTTTTAGTGAGGAAGACCAGGAAGTAATGAACCAGGGGTTAAAGGAAAATTATCTTTTGGGGTATTATTTACAGCGTGCAGAATTTAAAAAGAAAGAACAGTCAGCAAAAGAACAGAAGGAGGAAAATAAAGATGGGGAAGTTACAGAATAAGATTGATTTTGAGGTATTGGTAAAGGTGGTAAATGCAAATCCTAATGGGGATCCATTAAATGGAAACCGTCCAAGGACTACCTATTCGGGAAATGGGGAAATTTCGGATGTATGTATTAAACGTAAAATCCGTAACCGTTTGCAGGATCTAGGGGAAGATATTTTTGTCCAGTCATCTGAGCGAAAAAATGATGAGTTTAATTCCTTAAGCGAGAGGGCATCTGGCAATATTAAAGAATATACTTCAGAAGAAGATTATGCAAAAAGAGCATGTGAAAAGTGGATAGATGTACGGGCGTTTGGGCAGGTTTTTGCATTTAAAGCTGATAAAAAGAAAGACGCCAAGGGCGTTTCTGTTGGTGTGCGGGGGCCAGTATCAATTCACCAAGCAGTAAGCTGCTCCCCAGTGGATATTCACAGCATGCAGATTACAAAGAGTGTAAATGGCGATCCTGCTGATGGGAGAAGTTCTGATACGATGGGGACAAAACATATGGTTGAGTTTGGTTTGTATAAAATTAAAGGTTCTATTAATGTTCAGTTGGCTGAGAAAACTGGGTTTTCAGAAGAGGATGCAGAAAAGCTGAAAGAAGCCCTGCGGACTTTATTCATTAACGATGCATCATCTGCAAGACCGGATGGGAGCATGGAAGTGGTGGTTTTATACTGGTGGAAACATAATAATAAAATTGGGCAGTATTCTGCTGCAAAGGTGCATGATTCTTTGAAAATCTCATTAAAAGATGGTGTGCAGGTTCCGGCATCTGTTGATGATTATAATGTTACATTAGAGAATCTGGATAATTTGGAACCAGAGGTTATTAAGGGGATATAGGATGTATGAGGAAGAAGATTATCTGATGCTTTCAGGGTTACAACATTTTGTGTTTTGCCGCCGCCAGTGGGCGTTAATCCATGTTGAGCAACAGTGGGCAGAGAATGAGAGGACAGTTGATGGGCATTTGTTTCATGCTACTGCCCATAATTCTGAAAAAACTGAAAAAAGAGGTGATTTAATTATTACCAGAGGATTGCGGATAAAATCGGCAACTCTTGGCGTTTCTGGGATTTGTGATGTTGTTGAATTCCATAAATCACCAGATGGGATATCCCTGCATTCTTTTGAGGGGCTCTGGCAGCCTTATCCTGTAGAGTATAAAAAGGGAAAACCCAAGTCACATGATGCAGATAAATTGCAATTATGTGGACAGGCCATGTGCCTTGAAGAAATGCTGTTGTGTAACATACCATCTGGAAGCTTGTTTTATGGTGAAAACCGTCGGAGGACATCTGTAGAATTTACAGAGGGGCTTCGGGCACAGGTAATGGCAATGCTGGATGAGATGCATGATTTGTGGAAGAAGGGATATACTCCCAGGGTAAAGGCAAAAAAGGGATGCAGCGCCTGTTCGTTAAAGGATATCTGTATTCCTGGACTTGGTAAGGTAGAATCGGTTGAGTCATATATAAGCAGCAGGATATCGGGGGAGTAATATGAGGAAATTATTAAATACACTTTTTGTAACCAGTGAGGGCGCTTTTTTGACTCTAGAGGGAGAAACGGTTTGTGTAGAACTGCAAAGAAAAAAGGTTGGCCAGTTTCCTTTACATACTATTGAAAGCATTGTCTGTTTTTCGTATTATGGCGCTACTCCTGCTTTGATGGGGGCATGTGCTGACAAGGGGATAAATTTGGCTTTTTATAATCCATTTGGAAGGTTTTTATGCCGTGTTACGGGAAAAAGCAGGGGAAATGTGGTTTTGAGGAAACAGCAATATAGGGCATCAGATGATAAACGGGCAAGCTGCCAAATAGCAAGAAATTTCATTTTGGGCAAAGTATTTAACTGTAGGTGGAGTATTGACAGGACGTTGCGTGATCATTTATTTTCGCGAAGCAACGAGCCAAGCGGACATGCTTGCATGTCCATTTGGCGACTGCCGCGAGAGTCAAATACCGTAATGGGGTATTTGACTGCGGGTAGATGAAGAGGCTTGCAAGAAAGCGATAAGGTATCTAACGGATTCCATGGAAAAAATTAAGGTAACGGACAACCTGGATACTCTCCGTGGGTTGGAAGGTGAGTGTGCATCGGTATATTTTAGAGTTTTTGATGAACTTATTTTAAACCAAAAGGAAGATTTCTGGTTTCATGGAAGAAATAAAAGGCCGCCACTTGATAATGTGAATGCAATGCTTTCTTTTGGATATGCATTGCTTTCAAATGATTGCGCAGGGGCGTTAGAAGGTGTAGGGCTTGATTCGTATGCTGGGTTTATGCATAGGGACAGACCAGGCAGAGAGTCCCTGGCACTGGATTTAATGGAGGAATTCCGTCCAGTTCTTGTCGACCGTTTTGTCATTACTCTTATTAATAACCGTCAAATGAAAAACGAGCATTTCCAAAAGTCTGAAAGTGGCGCGATTGAATTTACAGAGACGGGAAAAAAGAAATATTTGTCAGAATGGCAGGAACATAAAAAAGAGCTACTAACACATCCCTATTTGAAGGAAAAGATTAACTGGGGGCTGCTTCCTTACGTGCAGGCGTTATTGCTTGCAAGATATTTAAGAGGGGATTTAGATGGATATCCTCCGTTTATGTGGAAATGAGGTGGAGAATGCTTGTATTAGTGACTTATGATGTTAATACAGAGGATGCTAGTGGAAAAACAAGGTTGCGAAAAGTTGCTAAACAGTGTGTGAATTATGGACAACGGGTTCAAAATTCTGTGTTTGAGTGTATATTAGACCCAGCACAATGTAAAATGCTGAAGGCAATTTTGTTGGAAATAATAGACCAGAAAAAAGATAGTTTACGTTTTTATTATCTTGGAAATCATTATGAAAGTAAAATCGAACATTATGGTGTAAAAGATAGTTTTGAACAAGAAGGGGTGTTGATTTTGTAGTGCGAACATAAAGCTTACATATTTTGTATAAGAGGTTCGCACCGGAGTGATGATTAAAGTAGTTTATATGGCGGAGAGTGGATAAATATTTATATTATCTGATAATTTACTTAAAAAGTTATAATTATTGGTGTTTATGATTTAAGTTTTAGCTTATTTATCTACGCTGCAAAAGGAAAAATTTTTTTGTTTTTTGTTAATTATGTACAAAATTTAAGGTATTTTTTATGCATAATTGCAGTCGCTCCCCTTGTGGGAGCGTGGATTGAAATAATGTCATACTCATAATAACCTACGCCCTCAAGGGTCGCTCCCCTTGTGGGAGCGTGGATTGAAATTTTTTGATTGTTTGTTTTGCCTTGTCGGCAACCTGTCGCTCCCCTTGTGGGAGCGTGGATTGAAATACATGTTTGGATGCATTAAAATGTATGGACACAGTCGCTCCCCTTGTGGGAGCGTGGATTGAAATCATGCGGAGATATCTACGGGATTTGGTCGTTTGGTCGCTCCCCTTGTGGGAGCGTGGATTGAAATCATTTGTTACCCCTTTTCCAACGGGTTGCCCAATGTCGCTCCCCTTGTGGGAGCGTGGATTGAAATTGCCACTGGGCTGCTACCCCTGGACCTTAACATAGTCGCTCCCCTTGTGGGAGCGTGGATTGAAATTATATGCCGTTTGCGCCCCAGCAAATCGTCCAGGTCGCTCCCCTTGTGGGAGCGTGGATTGAAATTGAGTACGATAAAATTGAAAGGGAAGTAGAATGGTCGCTCCCCTTGTGGGAGCGTGGATTGAAATCATATATCGCCCTTATGGAACGCTCCCATTCTTGTCGCTCCCCTTGTGGGAGCGTGGATTGAAATAGGATAGGGAAATCTGACTTAACAGAAGAAAAAGTCGCTCCCCTTGTGGGAGCGTGGATTGAAATGACTACCGACACACATACGTCGTCCGTGCTGTTAGTCGCTCCCCTTGTGGGAGCGTGGATTGAAATTTGCGCCATAGCCGATACGACTGGTATCTGGTAGTCGCTCCCCTTGTGGGAGCGTGGATTGAAATTGCCGCTGGGCTGCTACCCCTGGACCTTAACATAAGTCGCTCCCCTTGTGGGAGCGTGGATTGAAATGTGTTTGATATGATGCTACAGGCAGATCGTAAACGTCGCTCCCCTTGTGGGAGCGTGGATTGAAATAATGTCATACTCATAATAACCTACGCCCTCAAGGTGTCGCTCCCCTTGTGGGAGCGTGGATTGAAATGTTTTGCCCGGCAAAATACAATTATTTGGATTGAGTCGCTCCCCTTGTGGGAGCGTGGATTGAAATCCGGGGCTTTGCCCCGTACATAGCAAGGAGCGTGGTCGCTCCCCTTGTGGGAGCGTGGATTGAAATTTTATCGTTAAAAAGACGTTGTCAGCCCCGTCCTGTCGCTCCCCTTGTGGGAGCGTGGATTGAAATTGATGCGCAACATGTGATATGGCAAAAAAGCCTTGTCGCTCCCCTTGTGGGAGCGTGGATTGAAATAAGATGAAATTTGCTGTCCTACCGGCACAACGGGTCGCTCCCCTTGTGGGAGCGTGGATTGAAATATCTGCTTATTACCAGTCCCATTACCTACGGGCGTCGCTCCCCTTGTGGGAGCGTGGATTGAAATTTTATTGTTAAAAAGACGTTGTCAGCCCCGTCCTGTCGCTCCCCTTGCGGGAGCGTGGATTGAAATATTTTGCCTGCTGCTTTTTTGACTGCAGATACAGGGTCGCTCCCCTTGTGGGAGCGTGGATTGAAATTGAGAGTCCTTCTATGTGCTTGATGTTTAGGACTGGTCGCTCCCCTTGTGGGAGCGTGGATTGAAATTGAGTGTCAGTTTGCTGAGCCTGAGAACCATCCTGTCGCTCCCCTTGTGGGAGCGTGGATTGAAATAAATTTTGAGAAGAAAGAAGAACCTACATACGAGGTCGCTCCCCTTGTGGGAGCGTGGATTGAAATAAAGTCGTGGGAGGAATTTGAGAAAAAATATTACGTCGCTCCCCTTGTGGGAGCGTGGATTGAAATCCGTCATGGTTTTTTCCTCCTTCCAATGTTAATAGTGTCGCTCCCCTTATAGCCTCTCGGATTCTCACCAGATAATCTGAGAGTAAAATTTGACAACTGAATATTGTGTGATTTTGGAAAGATATCAAATAAACATTAAAAAAAGGGCGCATTATCCGAGATTTCCAATTATCCGAGGTAACTCTCAAAGCTGCCGATATGAAAGGCTTTCAAAGAAATTATCTCGGATAATTATTTATGAAAAGAGCAACTGCCATTTCAAAAATTATCAGAGGCAAAGGTGTGATTTACCCAATTATCTCGGATAAGTACAAATCACCCACAATTGAAAGCGGGGTTAATTATCCGAGATAATCGTTTTCAAATGCTGTATTCATCGGATTTAATCAATTTACCTCGGATAAGTTTTTATCTCGGATAATGCGCCCTATCCGAGTTCTTGGATAGGGCGCACTTATCCCTT
>CAJUJR010000053.1 GCA_910586605.1 uncultured Lachnospiraceae bacterium
GAGGGAAGATATTTTTTATTGAGATTTGGTTACGATTGGCTGTGAATAGTAACTAATGTTTATTTGATATCTTTCCAAAATCACACAATATTCAGTTGTCAAATTTTACTCTCAGACTATCTGGTGAGAATCCGAGAGGCTATTAAATTTAGCCACCTTGTCAAGGTGGCTATGTAACAATACCAGAGAACGCAAAAAAGCCGCTTACTCTTAAAAATCAATAAGAATAAGCGGCTTCATAATGATGTGCCTTAGACATATTCAATTTTCATTCTCTTGACGGGTGCGTTTACTACCTTGAATATCAGTTCATCCACGCAGTCCGTATATCTGCCCTGTTGTATGAGCTGATTTTTCAGCTCCACAAGGCTATGTAAAAGCAATGTTCTTTCTTCACTATCCACATATAAATGATTTTTCTTTTCTCTCATTCATATCACCGTCCTTTTTTCTTTCATTATATAAACAGACGGCAATATATTCAAACATACGGGATTATGTAACACCAGAAAAAAGCTCTTTGAACGAGTAACTTTTGCCTTTTCAATTAGCAGGATTTTTAGCACGATTTTTGCTCCGATTAGCAGGAAAGCCATTTTGATTAGCAAAAACATCAAATTTCTTGCTAATCATTAGCAAGCTAATCGGTGACGATAATTAACAGTTCAATTTCTCTGTGGTCAAATCTGATTAGCAAAAACCGCTCCTGCTAATCGCACATTGCTACGAGTTCAAATTTATTTGGAAAATGAGAAACGCCGAAAACCTTGAAAAATCAATGTTTTCGGCGATGTTTTCAGCGTCGCTAAGAGGATTTGAACCTCCGACCTACCGCTTAGGAGGCGGTCGCTCTATCCTGCTGAGCTATAGCGACATTTTTTAAAACACTATGTTGTATTTTAGCATACCTCATGCAGAGCGTCAAGACAAATTTTTGACTTTTTGACAAATTCTCTGATAAGGGGTAATCTATTGCTATCAGAATCAATTTCCCCGCAGGTGCGGGTACGTAATTCCCAATCCATGAAAGGAGAGGCAGCCCTATGTCAAAAACAATTATTTACCATATAGACGTCAATTCCGCTTTTTTATCATGGCAAGCGTGCCAAACCCTTTCCATTGACGAAAACGCCACCGATTTACGGACTATCCCTGCGGTAATTGGAGGAAGCCAAAAAGAACGGCATGGAATTGTACTAGCCAAGTCCATCCCTGCTAAAGCATATCAAATCCACACTGGGGAGCCGCTTGTAAGCGCACGGAAAAAATGCCCAGAACTGACTGTAGTACCACCAGATTTTTCTATCTATGTAGAATACTCCAAAGCATTTATTGATTTGCTTAAAAAACACTCCCCTGTTGTTGAGCAATACAGCATAGACGAAGCGTTCTGTGACATGACTGGAATGGAAATCCTGCACGGCAGCCCTGTCGATTTTGCAAATACACTACGGGAAGAAATCAGGGATACCCTTGGTTTTACAGTTAATATCGGAGTTTCCACAAACAAGCTTCTTGCAAAAATGGCCTCTGATTTTACAAAGCCAGATAAGGTACACACCCTTTTCCCAGAAGAAATTGAAAAAAAGCTTTGGCCTCTCCCAATTGAAGACCTTTTTTATGTTGGAAAATCCACCTCAAAAAAACTGCGCCTTTTAGGGATTAAGACCATTGGCGAGCTTGCACATACTGACCTTACAGTCTTAAAATCACACTTCAAAAAGCATGGTGAAGTCATCTACAACTATGCAAATGGCATTGACAATGGTGTATTAACAGACCATGCCGAACCCAACAAAGGGTATGGCAACTCTGTCACCACCCATTACGACATTACAGAACGGGACGCTGCATTAAAAATTATCCTGTCACTTTGCGAAACAGTCGGGGCGCGCCTCCGAGCAGATGGGGTATATATCAGTGTTGTATCTGTTACCCTTGTAGATTGTGAATTCCATCATATTTCACGTCAAACAACCCTTTCTTCTACGACAAATGTAACAGAACGGATTTACGAAACTGCCGTTTCCCTTTTTGATGAAGCGTGGCATAACATGCCACTTCGCCTTCTGGGCGTCAGCACAAGCCATGCAAGCCCTGATAAATATGAACAATACAATTTATTTGACCTGGAAAAATACGAAAAGCTTTCAAACCTTAACACCGCCATTGATTCTATACGCAGCCGGTATGGTGAAGATTCTGTTAAACGCGCCTGCTTTATTAACTCAGAAACAGGCCATATGGCAGGCGGCTTGCAAAAAGCAAAACGGAACAGCAAATAAGGGAGGACGATTATGAACGCCATTAAAATCTCTGTACGCAACCTGGTAGAATTTATTATGCGCTCTGGTGATTTGTCAATCTCATCTACAAGCTTAAAAGACCCAGACGCCATGCAAGAAGGTACAAGAATCCATAAAAAACTACAAAGAAGCATGGGCTCTGGCTATCACGCAGAAGTATCCCTATCCCTACCTGTCCCTGTTACCTATAATGGGATTGACTTTACGATAACTGTGGAAGGGCGCGCAGATGGTATTTTCACAGATGAAACAGGCGAAAACATTGACGAAATCAAAGGCGTTTACCATGATATCCATAAAATGGAAGAAGCTGTCCCCGTCCACCGTGCCCAGGCTCTTTGCTATGCCTATATCTATTCTGTGCAAAATAAACTTCCTGCCATGGGGCTTCGGATGACATATTGCCACATCCCAACAGAAAAAGTCCGTTATTTTAAGGAACAGCTTACCTTTGAAGAATTAGATAAACAGTTTCACAATATTTTATTGGAATACGCAAAATGGGTGGCATGGCAGATTCAGTGGCAAGAAACCCGGAATTCTTCTATCAAAGCGCTGGAATTTCCATTCGCATACCGTGAAGGGCAGGCAGAACTTGTAAAAGGCGTATATCAAAGCATTTTAAGAAAAAAACGCCTCTATATTGAAGCTCCTACCGGAGTCGGTAAAACCGTTTCAACAGTTTTCCCTTCTGTTAAATCTATTGGTGAAGGGCTGACAGAAAAGATTTTTTACCTGACTGCCAAAACAATTACCCGTACTGTTGCCGAAAACACCTTCCGGTTGCTAGAACAGCATAATGCAAAATTAAAATGCATTACGCTGACTGCTAAGGAAAAAATCTGCATATTAGAAAAACCTGCCTGCGACCCCCGGACATGTGAACGGGCAAAAGGGCACTACGACCGTATTAACAATGCAGTTTTTGAACTGCTGAACCAGGAAACCATTATTACACGGGACACTGTTCTTTTGTATGCCCAAAAACATATGGTCTGCCCTTTTGAAATGTCGCTTGACCTCTCTACCTGGTGTGATGTAATTACAGGCGACTATAATTATGCTTTTGACCCAACTGCCAGCCTGAAACGCTTTTTTGCCGTAGAAAAAGAAAATAACTTTATCTTCCTGGTTGACGAGGCACATAACCTAGTTGGCCGTGCACGCGAAATGTACTCGGCTGTACTAACCAAGGAAGACTTTCTTGCAATGAAAAAAATGGCCAAGGAAAAAAACAAAAAAATAGCAAATGCTTTGGAAGCATGTAACCGCGCTCTCCTGGCAAAAAAAAGAGAATGTGATACTGTTAAAACGTATGATGCACTGGAAATAGAAGATGTCCTTCTATGTGTTATGCGGCTTTGTACTATATTGGAACAGGCATTTGAAGACACTAGCCATTACAGCCAATTTATCCCATTCCTCCCTGCCGAAAAAGAGCAGCTTTTAAACTTTTATTTTGAACTTCGGGAATTTCAGAATATTTATGAACTGCTTGATACACATTACACTATTTATGGGGATTATTCAGAAAATGGTAATTTCCGCCTGCACTTACAGTGCATGGACCCTTCTGTTAACCTAGATTCCTATTTAAAAAAAGGACGCTGCAGCGTATTTTTTTCTGCCACCCTGCTCCCTATCCATTATTACAGGGAACAGCTTGCCGGACGAGAGGATGACTATGCCGTCTATGCCCCTTCCCCATTTTCTGCTTCAAAGAGGCTCCTAATGGTAGGACGTGGCGTTTCTACCAAATATACCATGCGAAGCCCTGCAATGTATGAGAAAATCGCGCAATATATCATCACATTTGTACAAGGGAAAATTGGAAATTATCTTGTATTTTTTCCCTCATACCAAATGATGGCTGAAATACAAGGATATCTTTTAGAAAAAACACATTTCACAATTTATGTGCAAAGCAACTCCATGACAGAAGAAGAACGGGAAGAATTTTTGTCACATTTCCAGGATGCCCCCTCCTATACCACAATTGGTTTATGCATTATGGGTGGTATTTTCAGCGAAGGAATTGATTTAACAGACAGCCGGCTGATTGGAGCCGTCATTGTTGGTACTGGGCTTCCAATGGTATGTACTGAAAATGAATTATTTAAAGAATACTTTGATTCTGAAAAAGGCTCCGGTTTTCCTTATGCCTACCAATACCCCGGCATGAATAAAGTCTTGCAGGCTGCCGGAAGGGTAATCAGGACAACCGAAGATATTGGGGCAATCCTGCTTCTGGATGACCGTTTTTTGCAAACCGGTTACCAGAAGCTTTTCCCGCGGGAATGGTTTCCCCATGAAGTTGTCACCCTCCCTTCCCTTCCAGAACGCCTATCTTCCTTCTGGAATACCTGGAGCTGACTTATGCATATTTCCCATATCAGAAATTGTAAGCCCGGAAGCGTCAATTAAGGTATCCTTATTTTCCTCCTGCCCGTCAGAAGTAGCCGCAATCGTTCCGTCAAGCTGCCCCCTTACGCTTTCTGCACGGAGCAGGCAGAATTTTCCAAGGGCGGAAATACCTTTTTCAAATTCCTCATAACTGCAGAACTTTGTTGGGTCTTTTTTGACATAAGGAGCAATCATATCCTGTACTTTATCCATCATTTTGGTAAAATAGCCGCTATCAAAATAATCAGCAATAAACTCTTTAAAATATTGGTGGTACTTCTGTTGATATTCCCCATCAGAAAAAATCCATGCTAACATTGGCCGAGAATCCACGGTACCACCGGAAACCGGCGTGTCAATAGGGTAATTCACCATTTCAGATGCATCCTGCTGCCCCATAAAGCTCCCAAAAGCAAGGTTATAATCCCACGGGATCATTGAAAACTTCCCATCTTTCTCATATAAGTAATAGTTATGGATCATTGTCCCTGTATAACTGTCGAAATTGCAGACAAAATTATGGACAACAAAATACCGGATTACTTCCTCTATATTTACCACCTCTTCTATATTTTCCTTTTCATTCACCTGCTTTAAGGAGGCAATCAGCCGCTTTTTATCTTCCTCAGTGATATCCGTTTTCGCATTATCAAAAATATTCTGATAACTGGAAATTTCATCGTCAGAATAAATCAAAGTCACATCATCACTGCCTTTCCTTCTGCCTATATGCCCATCTTTCTGCTCTTTCCTGCCGCCCATATCCCCATCCGGCATTTCTGGCGGCTGTCCATCTGGCATATCCCCGTCTGGCATCTTTGGCGGCTGTTCAGCCCCATTATTCCTACCATCTGTATTTTCTAAAGCTTCTGTACTTTTAGGCTCTTCTGTATTTTCTGCTTTCCCAGGCTGTTCTGCACTTTTGGGCTCTTCTGCGCTTCCCTCTTTTGACGGCTGCCCATCTTCTTTTGCTTTCCATTTCTCCATATCAAAGCCGCCGCCATTGCCTCTGCCGCCGCCCATCGTCTGGCTGTCTGGTTTATAAAGCTCGCCATAACCACTACCATAATTACGCTCCAAAAAAGCTTCTTCCACCCCTTCTACTGCCAGATACAGCCCCCAATCCTCGCCATTTACCGTAATATAAGCATAACCGCAAAGCGGAGCGTCTACGCCAAAAGCCCCCATCATCTGGTAAGCCAGATAATCCTTCATATAAGTATTATCCTGGATAATGTTGTTCAGGCATAATTTATCCAGCCCATAATAATTCTTCATACTGTCATAATGGTCAAATTCAATCTTAAAGCTATAGCGGCCATTGCCATAACTTTCTACCTGTGTCAGCGAAGTATTGCCTTTCGCACGGATTCCTACATTTTTATATGCTTCCTTATCAATCACAACAGAACAAAGGGAGTATTCTTCGCTTGTACACCCTTCCAGAAAGCCCTCCCAATCGTCCATAACAATATCTACCGTATGGACCAAAGAATCATTAAACAAACGGTTTTCGTATCCCTTTTCCTTTGATGCCTCTTTCACCCCAAAACTTTTTGCATTCATAAAAGCCACCGTAAAAACTAAGGTAAGCGCGAGGATAATACAGCAAATTTTATCAATATATTTATGTGTTGACATCATTCACCTCATTTCTGGTTAGGGCGTCATTACTTTTCTGGCCGGATGGAGCACTAGCCACAATAAGTTATCCCATATAATCTCCATTGTAGCTAACCAACACAGCGCTGTTTACCCCTTCCATTTCAGAAAGGATATTCACAAAGTCCGTATCCCCATCCTTCATGCGCACCTCTACATTTAGTTCAATTGCACCCTTTTGCGCCGTCTTGCTTTTTACGACATAACGCTGCACTTGCTTTTTTAAAAATTCTGCTGCCTTTACTTCACTGTCATGGTTTTCACAGCGGATTACCACAATATAAGGGTTGATATGGGATTTCCTGTTTACAAATACCAGCAGCATAATGCCAATCACAAAACTGCCAAAAACTGCAAGGGGAATCATGCCTGCTGCTAATACAATACCCACGGCAATTGCCCAAAACAGAAATGCAATATCTAACGGCTCTTTTATCGCAGTACGGAAACGGACAATAGAAAGCGCGCCGACCATACCAAGTGAAAGCACAACATTGGATGTTACTGCTAAAATCACAAGTGTTGAAATCATAGTAAGGGCTACAAGCGTTACCCCAAAACTAGAAGAATACATAACACCGGCGAAGGTTTTCTTATAAATCAAAAAGATATACATCCCAATGCCAAACGCAAGAACCAGTGCAATCACCATATCCAAAATAGAAATACTGGTTACATTCTCTAAAAAAGACGACTTAAATATATCCTGAAAATTCATTCTTCCCTCTTTTCTGCAAAGTGGGTTCCGTCCACTTTTGCTTTATTATTTTCGCATACACAACAAGCCAAACACAATGTTTGCAAGGAGTTATAAGCCCCTTTGCCCCCAGCGGCTGCATGTGCCAAAAAACCACTATAATTCAACCATATATACGGCAAACGGCGTATTTAGAAAATGATGAAGTATGTGTATTGGGTACTTGTACAATATCCCGTATCAAAGACGGCAAAAAGCTGTCCCATTTCACCTCCAAAATTACAGAAACGCCGCCTGCAGGTACCATAATACACCCCTGATCAAGAAAATCCGTGCAAACCATCCCTGTATGGATATTATAATCCAGTGTAACCCTGACATTCCCAGGCGCATAAGCAAATGGCTCTCTTGTATAATCTACAATTGTCCTGGGACGCAGCCCCTGAAGATTCATTTTATAGGAAAGCTCCCTTGCAAGCGTCCCGGAACTGCCTGCAAGAATGCAGGCATCCCCATCTGCCGCCGCTTGTGCTTCTTCAAGTGAAAGCTGTTCTTGCACTTTTTTACACAGGCCGTTCACCTTGCTTTTCTTTTCCAGCAAAATAAAAGAAATATCCCCATTATAATAACGGAGCCGAAATTTTTCACGGCAGTTTACACCGTCTGTCTTTTCCCGAAGCGCCTTATCTCCCAAATTGTCAAAATATAAGCTTCTGACTTCGTACTTCCCATTATCAGCATGAGGATCTTCTGCCATAACTGCCGGCAGCCTTGCCCGAAGCGCCAGCAAATCGGAATAGCTGATTTCATGCTTCCACTCATGACGAAAATCCATGGAATCCCCCCTTTCTTTGATAAAACTACTATACCAAGCGAACCTTAACTGAAACTTAGAAAATCCCGTCTATATGTGATAATACTGTGAAATGTTCCTATTTGCTTCCATCCGCTTTAACGTGTAATAATCCCTCTGCTTTAGTACTAACCTTAAAACAAATCCTGTCCGTTCCAATATATTCAGCAGTAATTGCCCCATTATTCGCTTCTGCAATAGAGCGCGCCACTGAAAGTCCTATCCCATATCCGCCATTTTTCTGTGTGCGGGCGCTGTCTGCCCGGTAAAAACGGTCAAATAGCTTTTCTGGCGGGACGCCTGGCAACTGTTCACAAGTATTTTGTATTTTCAAAACATTCTGCTTCCCATTCTTTTTTAAGCATACCTCTATTTCCCCATCTTCCTTTGCATACTTTACTGCATTATCCAGCAAAACAGAAACCATCTGTTCCATATGGCTTCTATCAGCATAAATATTAATGCCTGGCTCAATTGATAACTTCAAATCTATTCTTTTCGTTTCAATGAACTGGGAAAAACCCTGCACACTCTTAACAAGCAATTCACTATACGAAAAATCCACCAGGCTGCCTTTTGTTCCCCCTTCCTCCATACGGGCAAGCAACAAAAGTTGCTTCATCAAGCCATCCAGCCGTACTGCCTGCACCTTAATATTCCTGCTCCACTTATTTTCCCCCTGATACAACTCCATTGCTTCTGTATTGGACTGGATTATCGCAAGCGGAGTTTTAATCTCATGCCCTGCATTTGTCACAAACTGCTTCTGCCTTTCCATGCTCTCAGCAATTGGGCGGATTGCTTTTTTTGATAATGAAACCACAAAAACCAACATCATACCCCAGCAAAGCAGCCCAACCATCCCAGACAAAAGCATAACACGCACATAGGAAAACCTCTCTCCAGAAGTATCCAGGAAAACAACCAATTTCCCGTTTCCAATATGGGCATTTTGCAGCAGATAGCGGAACCTGCCAGCCTTCCCACTTACCTTGCCACTAAAATATGCTTTTACAGCAAGCTCTTCTGCTTCCTCTTTAGTAATCGACGAAGTCCGGCTAATATCACTGCTAACAACGCCCCCCTTGCCATCAAAATGTACAACAAAAAAATTAGAAGACAGAAAAGTATCATAATCATTTTTGGGCGGCTTCACGAAAAAACCAGGGGCAGCAGAATCAGGGACGGGGCGTACTGCATCCATTTTCCCATTCTTCCCTGCTATCATATGCAGAGTCTTGTCTGTTTCATTTCTGGCAATTACAATATTGGCAATATTAATTGCCCCTAATAACAATAAAATCAAAACAGTAATGGCAAGCATCGCCGTAGTAACAAATTTTTTCTGAAGAACCTGAATCATCCCTTTACCTCCAGGGTATACCCCACATTGCGTTTTCCAACAATTGCTACATCAGCCCCAAGTGCCAGGAGACGCTTGCGCAGATAGGAAATATATACCCAGACTGTCCCAACTTCTGCTTCTGTTTCATATCCCCACACCCTGACTAAAAGTTCCTCTGTAGAAAGATAACTCCCTCTGTTCAGCAAAAAAAGTTCCATGAGCTGATACTCCAACTTAGGCAAAACAAAAGATCGCCCGCAACAGGAAAGTTCAAAACTCTTCCGATTTAAAGATAGAGAACCACACTTTACTATATCCGGGGTAAACTCTTCCCTGCGCCGGAGCATGGCACGGACTCTAGCGAGCAACAATTCCATTGGAAACGGCTTTGGCAAATAATCATCCGCTCCCAAATCCAGCCCCCGCACCTGGTCTTCAATTTCCACTTTCGCCGTAAGCAGAAGGATTGGCGTCCTGCATCCTTCATTCCGCAATTTCTTCAATACTGCAAGGCCATCCATCTTTGGAAGCATAACATCCAAGATAATGCCATCATATTGCCCTGCCTGTGCATAGGCCAGCGCCTCTTCCCCATCGTATACAGCATCCACAATATATTTGTGGTAAGTCAGTATATCTACAATTGCCTCTGACATAGCAATCTCATCCTCTGCATATAATAATTTCACACTATCATCCTTCCATCAATATAGTATAATGTTGCGCCAAAAGACATTTTGCCTTAGAAAGGCAATCCTCCAACACCAAAAAGGAAGGCGAATCTCCGGCCTTTAAAAAACGGAAATTCGCCTTTATCATTATAACTGCTTTAAATTGAAACAATTCACCAGTTCATGCAGCCGCTTTGACTGGCTGGATAACTCTGCGCTTGTTTCAGCGCTGCTTTGGGCAGAAGTTGAATTTGTCTGTACTACATTACTAATTAAATCAATATTTTCTGTAAGCTGTTCCAGCACCATTTTCTGGTTTTGGGAAGCACTGTTAATCTTTTCCACAGACCCCAGTACCTCTTCTGAACCCTGAACTACAGATACAAGGGATTTGGCAGTATTATCTGCAATCCCAATACCATTCTCTACTGCCATCTGGGAACGTTCTATCAGTGAAGCTGTCTGGTTCACTGCTTCTGTACTCTTGGCCGCCAGTTCCCGGATTTCATCTGCCACAACGGCAAACCCTTTTCCTGCTGCCCCTGCCCTTGCCGCTTCAATGGATGCATTTAAAGCGAGCAAATTCGTCTGTTCAGCAATATCTTCAATTGTCTTTACTATCTTCTCAATCTCTCCTGAAGACTGGCTGATATCTGACATCGCATCAACCAAACGTTCCATTTCCTGATTGCTTTCCCGGATAAACCTCCCTACTTCAGAAACTGTAACATTTGCAGCCTGTGCATCCTTTGCATTTGCTATTACATCTTTTGACAGATTTTCTATAGAAGCAGCCAACTGTTCAATCGCTGTCGCCTGCTCTGCTGCGCCGTTTGAAAGAATCTGCGCACCAGATGACACATTCTCTGAACTGGCTGAAACCTCATCCGCAGAAAGCACAATTTGATGCAGCGTATCGTTTAAGGACTCCGAAATTTTCTCAATGGAAACCTGTATCGGGATAAAATCCCCTATATAATCCTGCGTTATGGCAATATCCATATTATTATCTGCCATTTGGGAAAGCTGCTCTGAAATATCCCTTACGTAACTGCCTATAATATCGCTGATATGGTTAAATGCGCGCGAAAGATGCCCTAACTCATCATCAGACCGAATATCTATATTAATATCCAAATCACCCGCTTCCAACTTCGTTGCCCCATCCGTAATCAGTTTAATCGGAGCCAGGAACCGGTTAATCATGCGGTTTACTGCAATTAGCAGTATAAAACCAAATAATACAACGAGGAAAGTCAACTTCCCTGTACTTTCGACAATTGCCCAATAAAACTCACTGCTGTTAACTGTAAGATGTATCGTCCATTGTGTTTTACCGCATACTGACAATGGGACAGCAACAGAAACCCCTCTTTTCCCTGTCCCAAAGTTTTTACCGCTTTTATAGACATAGCGGCTATTCACACGCTCGCCTTCCGGCATGGAATGAATTTCACCTGCATTTTCCGCCATCGCAGAATAGCCGATATCAGAAGCTTTTTGCCCTATCTTTGTTTCATCTGCAGAATCTACTAAAACAGTCCCATCTTCCGCAAGCGCTACTAAATGGGCAGAACTATATTCTGTACTTACCAGAAGCTGTTCCTGCATATTATCCAGCCCCACGTCAACGCCGGCTACCCCAAGGAATTTCCCTTCGGCGTCCCAGATAGGTGCGATAATGCTAATCATCATTATCTTTTTTCCCATCAGTTCATATATGTAAGGTTCCATAATGTATGGCTCACCTGTTTCCTTAATTTGCATATAATATTCTTTTTCAAAATTGTCAAAAGCATCTTCATGCTTCTCAAAAATATATCCTGTATTGGTTTCATTTGGATATACGACAGCCTCATACGCCATATCTTTTTTATGGACACTATAAGGCTCTCCATTTTCATCTGGAATGGCATTCTGCTCAAAATAAGCAAATGCTGTTGGGAAACCATCTCCGCCTTCCAGGACTCCTACAAGGGCAGTATCAATCGCATCTCTCTGCTCCTTTGGGTCAAGGGAAGATATGTTCCTTAATGAACCGGCAAATCCAACTACTTTCCCATAGGCATTTTCAATGTCATTTGCGACTAAAAATGCATTTTCATAAGCAACCGATGTCAGCTTTTCCCTGTTTACCTGAATCAATTCACTTGCAGATAGCAGAGCAGACATAAAAATAGTAAGCAAAAAAATAACAGCAACTATCAGCGCCATTTTAGAAACAATTTTTTTGCTTAAGCCTTCACTTTTCATAAAGGCCGACACTTTAGTTTTCTCTCCTTTGCGTAACATAAAATCTCCCCCGTTATATTGTTATTAAAATCTGTCTTATTATATCTATATCTAGCAGGAAAGTCAATTCTCTTCCAGCTTTATTAATTGCTGGCAATCTGCTTTAAATATTTATCTGCTTCCTCCCTTGCCCTAAAAACAAAAATCTTTTTGTTTCCCTGATATTTTTCAAGCAAATTATATATTTGTGGACGCTTTTTCCCTGGAAATGCAATAATGTCCTCCCTGAACCCCTCATCAAACTCCGCTTCAATCCAGGGCATATCCTCCCTCTTTTGTCCAATCCTGGCGGCTACGCCTGCAAGGCAAACTTCTAATGGAAAATCCATAAAAAATACTGTGTCGCACTCTTTTATGCGCAGTTCTATCGTACGCTGATAATTTCCATCAATAATCCACCTATCTTTTTTTATAATTTCTTTCAAGCGGATATCAAACTCCTCCCTAGTAAAATTAGTCTGGTCTGGCTTATGCCAAAACATATCCAGATAATATAGAGGGATTCCTGTTATGTCTCTTAACCTCCTTGCAAATGTACTTTTCCCTGCCCCAGGGCTTCCTATAACTATTATTTTATCCATCTTCTATCCTCATCCGAGCATGGCTTCCATTGCCAAAACTTTAATCCTGTAATCAATTCTCACTTTTCCACTTTAAAATCTCCTCAAGGCGTTCTTTTACCTCTTTTTCCTTCCCCTGGTCTGTAGGATAGTAATAACGCCTTCCAGAAAGCGCTTTTGGCAGGCATTCCATCTTTGCCATTTTCTCTTCTGTATCGTGGGCATAAATATAGCCTTTCCCATAATCCATTTCCTTCATAAAGCTGGTTGGCGCATTGCAAATCTGTAGGGGAACCGGCTCTGCAGGAAGTTCTTTCATATCCGCCTTACAGTTCTCACATGCCTGATAAAGTGCATTCGATTTGGGCGCCATAGAAAGATATACAACAGCATGTGCCAGATGGACATCACATTCCGGCATCCCTAAAAAATGGCATGCCTGGAACACTGCTATCGCTACTTGCAACGCATTAGAATCCGCCATCCCTACATCCTCACTAGCAAACCTCACCAGCCTTCTTGCAATATAAAGAGGCTCTTCCCCTCCATCTAACATACGGTACATCCAATACACCGCCGCATCCGGGTCACTATTGCGCATTGATTTGTGTAAAGCAGAAATCAGGTTATAATGTTCTTCCCCTTTCTTATCATAAAGCAGAGAACGGCGGTCTGTACACTGTGACAAAACCTCCTCATCCACACATAAAACCGCATTCTCATTCATTTTCCCATTAAACACCGCCATTTCCAGTGTATTTAACGCCGTCCTTGCATCTCCATTTGCAAAGCGTGCAATTGCAGATAATAAGGAATCATCTATTTCAATCTGCAGATTCCCTAACCCTTTCGGGCTTTTCAGCGCATGCTCCAGCAGTTCCTTTAAATCCTGTTCCCCTAACGCTTTTAAGATAAATACTTTGCAACGGGACAATAAAGCCGAATTAATCTCAAAGGATGGATTTTCTGTTGTTGCCCCTACTAAAATTATACTGCCTTTCTCTACAAAAGGAAGAAAGGCGTCCTGCTGCGCCTTATTAAAACGATGGATTTCATCTGCAAACAGCAGCGTTCGGATTCCCATTTTCCTATTCTGCTCCGCCTGCACCATCACCTCTTTAATTTCTTTTATCCCACTGCTCACCGCACTGAATTCTATAAACTCTGCCTTAGTATAATCCGCTATTATCCTTGCCAATGTCGTTTTGCCCACGCCGGGCGGCCCCCAGAAAATCATCGAAGAAATCTGGTCTTCTTCCATTAGCCGCTGTAAAATTTTCCCCTTCCCAATTAAATGCTTCTGCCCCACATAATCTTCCAAAGTATTTGGCCGAATCCTGCTCGCAAGAGGGGCTGTTTCTTCCCTGCTGTCAAACAAACTTAATTGCTCCATAATTTGCACCAAGCCTCAGGCGAAAATGCTTGTATTTTCATTTGAGGCGCAAACACAAAAGGTGAAAGACATGTGTTTGCATTTTACCCTTTCTTCAATTTTTCTTGCACCCTTTCCCCCATGAAGTAAGGGAATGCATTAGCATTCCCCTTTTACTTCTCTTCAAACTCCCTTAACGCTGTTATCTTTTTCCCACGCAGCCGGCTGCTAATCAGCTTATTTATCAGATAGGCAACCACAGCAACAACCGGAACGCCAACAAACATGCCAAGCACGCCAAAATATGCACCGCCTACTGTAATTGCAAAAATAACCCAGATCGGGCTTAACCCGGTCGACTGCCCCAAAAGGCGCGGCCCCAGAATCAGCCCATCAAACTGCTGTAGAACCAATATCATAATTGCAAAAATCAACGCCAATTCCCAATCCGTACAAAGATAAATTAAAACGCCTGGGACTGCACCAATAAATGGCCCAAAATATGGAATCATATTGGTAATCCCCACAATCACGCTTAACAGCACAGAATATGGCAGCCCGATAATATTCATAGCAACACAGCAGATACACCCAATAATTAATGAATCAATCGCCTTACTGATTAAAAATGCGCCAAATATATTATTACATTCCCGCAGCGTACTACAGATTGCATCCCCTTTTTCTTCCGAAAAAATTGCATACACAATCCTTTTCCCCTGATAACGGAAATTTTCCTTGCTGTAAATCATATAGATCGAAATCATAACCCCTAACAACAGGTTAATTGCCATTTTAACTATGGAAACAGACAATGAATACACCACCGGAAGCAAACTTCCCATCAAATCCGTCCCATAGTTAATTAAATTTGGCATCACCTCATCTAGCTGATCATAAGCAAATTCTAAATCAATATCAGGATAACGCCTTTGCAGCCCTGCCAGTTCCCTCATAATGGTACGGTACATATATGGAATCTTATCCGTAAGCTCCTGGACGCTCTGCCCCATCTGTGGGATCACAAAGACAAAAGCAACTGCAATAAAGCCAATAACAAGAAGGTACGCAAGGAAAATAGCAACACTCTTCGTAATTTTCTCATACTTCCCTTTTGTAATTTTCTTTAATATTCCCTGAATCCTTGCCACCAAAGGAATTAAAAAATATGCCATCAAAACGCCAACCAGAAAAGGCGATAACACATTAAACAAATTTGAAATTGATTTCTTCGTTTCCCCCCAATGGGATATAATTATATAAATCAGGATTGCCGCAACAATCACAAACAGGGAATAGCGGCAGACTGACATATATTTCTGGTTAATATGAAACCAATGGATTGGCTTTCCACCAGCCTCTCCCTCTTTAAATGTCCCTTTCTTTTCTAGGCTTTTATCATCTTTCAGCCCTTTTCCAGCCCTTTCCGCTGCTTTCTCTTCCCTGATATCCTCTTTCCTGTCCTTCTTTTTCACAATATGTTCTTTCATACGCCCGCTCCCCTGCTCTTTCCTGCAATATTAAAAACTTTTGTAACTTATTTTACCCAGGAAAAAGTATAACGCATTTCTGGATATTTGAAAATAAGAACAGAAAAATTTAAGATTTTGTTTATCTTTCTTGCTGCTGATATTTTGCAATTGCCATGCTGATTCCTGCCATAGCAAATAAAAACAGAACCTGAATGCCAATTCCCTGCCATACCTGCCGGCCGACTTCCCCTGCAATCTCTGCGTGATCTACCAACAGGTTATTTACTTTTTCATACCAATGTACCGGTAAAAAAGAAGCAACTGACTGAACTGGGCCTGAAAGGACTTTCTGAGGAACAAAAACGCCGCACAAAAAACAAATGCCAAGGGAAAGCGGCGTAATAATCGTATCCACCCTCTTTTCTTCTTTTACCAACACCCCAACAATAAACGCAAACTCCAACGCTGCCAGCATATCCACATAACTGTTTAAAAGATAATACCCTATGTTAGATGCAGACAGCATATCCTTTCCATAAATTATCCCCGCTAACGTAACCGATAAAAAATACAGTAAGCTTCCTATTATCCAAAAACCAAAAAGAATCTGCACATTCTGCCGTAGCAGCGAAAATGAAGACGCCATCATACGGTTTTTAATCCTTTTATTACGGAATACCACTAAAACCTTTCCAAGCACGACACCTAATGCAGCAATAAAAAGATATGGCATAAACCCAAAGAAATATGAAAATGTTGGGGTTTTCCCACCATTTCCATTTACATCATCCAAAGTAACCTTACATTCTTTGCGCCCTATCACCCGCCTGCAGCTCTCAGAAATGCTATAGCCAAAAGAATGGTATGACAAAACATCTCCCAAAAACTGCTCTATTTGTTGTGAAATATATACTCCATTATAAGAGCCCGGGCGCTGTGTTATATGCACTCCATTTTTCCCTTCTAAGACGGCTTCTGAAAAACCTTTTTTAATTTGCAGTACGATATCCCTTTTTTCATAATACAATTCTTCCGAAAGCTTCGCTTTGTCATTCTCTGACACCACGACATGATGTTTTTCTTTAAGGAATTTTATAAGCTGTTCTGAAAACTCACTTTGATCTAAATCAACCAATGCTATCTCTGCTATTTCTGCTGAAAAATCCCCTGTGCCGCCATTTTCCCCTGCAATGCTCATTGCAACCGCAATTCCAATAAAAATCCCAAAGTACAACAACAGCCGGCCATAATTTCTTTTCACCATTAACAAATAACTTTTAAATACTATCATAACGCACTCTCCTTACCATCAGGAAACTTCCCGCCAAGAAAATAACCGCTAAAACTGCCATCGTTACCACATCCCGGACATAACGGCTGCCATCCTGATAAATTGCCACGCTATAAAACGCATCTGAAATAAGCGATGCGGGGTTAATCCTGTTTATAATTGGGCATTTTTCTTCAATCAGCCCCTTAATCCCACTTACCATCAAACCGGATAAGAAGCTGCTCCCAAGGCTGACGCTAAGCATAACCGCAATTTTAGTCCCTTCTTTCCATTTCCCAATGCTTCCTACTAAAATCCCCATTGCAACGCCAACAAGGCAGCCCAGGAAAGCAATCAACAGGTTTTTCCCCCATTCATTTCCCATATCTAACTTTAACACTTTTGTCATATAAACAAACAAAACAATTGTCTCTACATAGTTCACAATACAGATTAATATAAAATCTATCATCAAAAGCCTAAATTTACTGATAGAGCCTACACAACGCCTTGCCCCAACCGGGCTGATATTGGCCTGCAATGTCATAACAGAATCAAACCCTAAAAAGCATCCAAACATACAAGTCATGCCAATCAAAGAAAAGAAATACTGAATCATTCCATCTGTCTTTTTCCCACCCAGCGAGGTTTCTGTAACATATTCCTCCTGTATTGCCTGAGAACTTATTTTATCAGAAATCTCAGAATAAATTGCATCTGTATCTGCCTTGCCAAACAGACCAAAAAGCTCTTCTGGCTTTTCCCTTAAAACATCCTGAATCACCTGGCATCTTCCCATATAAGATTCCAACACAGCCTGCAGCACACTTTCTTCCATGCCACTGCCTGCTACGAAAAGCTCTGGTTCTGTATCAACATAAAAAACACCTGAAATTTTCCCATCCTCTAACTTTTCCTTTGCCTCCTTCTCTTCCATCCATTCTACGGCAAATAAATCTTCCCCAGAATCTTCTACAGCCTTTAAAAAAACTTCAAAAGCCTTCGCCTCTGTAGTATCATTCCTGACAACTGCCGCTGTATTAATGCAATCCAGCGTATTGTCAATGTCTCCGAAAGTAACGTAAAATAATGTACACAAAATCAGCGGAAAGACAAATCCCCAAAACATCGTAGTCTTCTCCCTCAATACACTAAAAAAACGATATTTAATAAGATGCAGCATAACAGTATCCTCCTTTCGCCTTCCCTTTTTTCTTAATCACGCAGCTCTTTTCCTGTTATTTCTAAAAAAACATCATTTAAGGTTGGTAATTCAGAAAAAATCTTCCCAAAAGCAACTTCTTCTTCCTCTAAATAATGCAAAACCCTTATTAAGTTCTTTTTCGCTGCACTGCAGCAAATTACCAGGCGCTGGTTATCATATTCTGTCCGGAATACATGCGGCAGCTCCTTAACAGCCCTTATCTGACCTTCTGAAACTTGAATCCCTTCCACAGTAATCCTCTCCCCCATCTTAATCATGCGTTTCAAGTCCTCTTTCGTCCCGGTTGCAATGCTCCTGCCATGATCAAGTATGGAAATCCTGGTACAAATCTGCTCCACCTCTTCCATATAATGTGATGTATAGATTACTGTCGCCCCCTCTCTATTCAGACGCTGGATTCCTTCTAATATATGGTTTCGGCTCTGTGGGTCTACTGCAACAGTCGGTTCATCCATAATAATCAGTTTTGGCTTATGGGCAATCCCACAAGCAATGTTCAAACGGCGTAAAAGACCGCCGGAAAGCTGATGTGGGCGCATTTTCTGATATCCCTCCAAACCAGTAAATGCAATGGCTTCCTCTACACATTTCTTGCGCTGTATTTTATCCGCTACATACAGCCCACAAAAATACTCAATATTTTCCTTTACAGATAATTCATAAAAAACGGCGACATCCTGCGGTACAATTCCGATTTTCCGTTTCATCCCATAGCTGTCTGGTTTTATTTCTTCCCCAAATATACTGATTTTCCCTTTATCAAATTTTAACAATGCCAACAAACAGCTAATTGCTGTTGTTTTCCCACACCCATTTGGCCCAAGGAGGCCAAAAACCTCCCCTTCATATACTTCCAGGTTCAAATGGTCCAGTGCAACCAAATCACCATATCTCTTTACCAAATTTTCAATACGAATCATAACTATTCCCTCTTCCTTTCTATAAACAATGCAAAGTTACTATTCACAGCCAATCGTAGCCGGACTTAAGGAAATAAAAAATATCTT
>CAJUJR010000054.1 GCA_910586605.1 uncultured Lachnospiraceae bacterium
ATCATTCAAAAGGCAATAACAATAAAAACGAGATAGAACTGTTATTGAGAAAAGCACTTAGAATAAAACAAAAACTCAGCCAAGAACTAAATGACTCTATTATTCGTCAATACGAAAAAAATAATGAGCAAAGAAAAATTAATGTTAAAAGGCTTTAATTTGTTTTTTACATAACAAACTCGTCTCCACCAAATAAAAAAACGGCGATTTGGTGGACGATATTGCTATGCCCGAAAGACTTAACAAACACTCTCCAAACCTGTTTCAAGTTTGGAGGGATTTTTATTGCCTGCAAATAGCAATTTCCATTTACATATATCATATCGGGGATGGGTGGACAGCCTGTTAAAAAAATCCTTGTCAGTGCAAGGGGGATTTCTACTCTGCAAGTAGAAGTCAAATTTCTACATATAAGAACCAAAATACCTATAAACCGTAAAGGTGTGACAGCCCTTACGGTTTTTCTTTTGTCGTTTTTTGTTGGATTGCGTTGCAAGCCTGCTTTTTACAGTGGATGCCGTTCATCTCCTGCCAATCTGGATTATTCAAAAAAATTCAGATTGGAGGTAACGGATTATGGCGTACAACAAAGCCAGAGAAGAAAGAAAATGGCGGCTATGGAAAGAAGCCGAAGAAAAGCAGCTTAGGAGCTTGGGTGTCAGCGAGGGCGATATTGAAAAGCTCCGTGTCCATGATTGGGCGATATTCAATTCCGACAGACGGTACTATGAGAAATTGCAGGATGCGGGTACATATCTTGAGGAAGTCGCAGAGGACACGGCACAGCCCGAAGTAAAAACGGTTGAGGAATTTTTGGACAGCATTGAAAACCAGCGGCTCTATCAAGTCTTGATTAAGGTGGACAGGCTTACCATCCAGATTGCCTTATGGAAAATGGATGGTTACAGCAGCATGGAGATTTCAGAGAAATGCGGCTTATCTGTAAGCGCAGTCAACTTCCGTGTCTGGCATCTCAGAGAAAAATTAAAAAATATTTTATAACCATCTAATATTTCGGGGTTTTCCATCTGCTACTGGGTGAGAGGACAAAAAAACTCTCACCCAGTTTTCTTATGTATTGCGAAAACGGGACAGCTCTTTGAAAACCGAATACCCATTCACCAAATACATTCTCTTTGTGGCTGTAATAAGCATAAGCGTGTGCAGCGGTACGCCATGACCCGCCGCAGGCAATGGGGCGGCTCTGTCAGACCGACAGTTGGGGGCGTCCTCCATACAAGGATTGATGAGCAGATTATTTTTAACCAGCTTGATAATAATGAGTATGCTGTTTGGAGCCTGCTGCTTGCAAGTGGTTATCTGAAAGTTGAGAGCTATTCGCTGGAGGAAGGGGTTGGTGAGTATAGCTTGAAGCTGACAAATGGTGAAGTCAAGCTGATGTTTCGGAATATGGTGGAGGGTTGGTTTAAACGATATTCACCGGCGTATAATGATTTTATTAAAGCATTGCTGCTAGATGATAAAAAGGCAATGAATTATTATATGAATGAAGTTACCCTTGCGACATTTAGTAATTTTGATGTTGGTAGTAAGGCATCAAAAAGAGCAGAACCAGAACGGTTTTATCATGGTTTTGTTTTGGGGCTGATGGTGGATTTGGCTGGCAGATATGTAATTACGTCAAACCGTGAAAGTGGATTTGGGCGTTATGATGTATTGTTAGAGCCGATAAAAAGAAGACGCTATTATTATAGAATTTAAAGTCCATGACTCCGAGGATGAAAAAACATTGGGGGATACGGTAAAAGCAGCTTTGGCGCAAATTGAAGAAAAAGGATACGCAGCAGTTTTGGAAGCAAAAGGAATACCTGCCGGGCGCATCCGGAAGTATGGTTTTGCGTTTGAAGGGAAAAAGGTATTGATTGGTTCATAAAAAATAAGCATCCTACACTTGGGGGTCTTTCTGAACTTTGAAGGGTAGAGGATGCTTATTTTTATGCCCATTTTGGTAAGCTGATGCCGGAAAATTTGCAAGCCGTTTCCCTATGCTTTGCTGTTATCCTCTTCCCGGTAGTGGGCAAATACGCGTTCTGTAATCAGCACGGATAATACCGCATTTAGGGAAAATCCAATTAGTAACCAATAAGTAAGCGTGAAATATAAAGCGCCAGGCGCAAGCCAGGTAATTGCCAGCGGAAGGACGGTAACGGCAGACAAAACCAAGGTATATGGAAGCCATGCCAGGGCTGTGATTATGCTGTTACGGATAATCCTGAAAGGGCTGTTTACAAAACTTGCCTGTAATGGAAAGGCATAGATTATGGAAAACAGATACCAGATAATAACCAGGAAATAGCCGGTAAGGATAAAAAGATTATCCATATGTGCAGCAAAGTAACCGGAAAACAGGTAAAGCACAGGCGTCAGCAGCAGGAAGAAAAGCCAGATTACCGTTGCGTTCTTAAAGTTTTCTTTCCATGCTGCTATATAGTTTTTTGTAATATAAGATTCTTTGTCGTACATCCGTTTTTTGCAGGCAGTGTACAATGCGCAAAAGGATGCTCCGATGGTAATAACAGGGATGCAGGTAATGGCGAAGAGAAGGTTCAAAACGATGAAATCTCCAATTTTGGACATAACATTGAAAAATTTGTTGTCAGGGCTGAAATTCATAAGCGTCTCCTTTTCCAGGGCTGCCTGTACAGTTGCTTTGTGTTAAGCACGAAGAGCTGTACAGGCAGTTCCTTTTTTGTTTGGGAACTGTGGTGAAACTTGTATCGTATCCAACAAGATAATTTGGATCTTCTATGTATAAGAGTAGCATAAATTACATAAAAAAGAAACAAGTATATTAAAATTAATTAATATTTGGTTTTAAGAGTGGATGTAAAAATACTTAAAAAATAATTAATTTATAATAATTTGTCTAAAATTAATATAGAATTGTGTAAAATATACAAAAAATAGTAGCAAAAATGATAAAAATATAGAAAAAAATAAAAAACGATATTAAATATTGACTTATTTTAACTTTAGATATATACTTAAAATAACTTAAAGAAAGTTAACAAACAAACCTAAAAGGAGGAGAACACTATGAGAAAAAACGCAAAACGTTTACTCGCATTAGCTCTTACAGGTGCAATGACATTGTCATTTGCAGGCTGTGGATCAAAGGATGAGGGAGAAGGTAAGAAGAAGGATGACGGGGAGTTTTCTCTCACATTGGATCAGATTAAACTCGGTGAGGACTATACTGATGTGAAAGCTGATTTGAAATTCCTGACACACAAAACGGATGTTATTGATACAACGTTCAAGGATTATATTACAGAATTCCAGAAACTGTATCCAAACATCAACATTGAGTATGAAGGGATTACGGACTATGCGAATGATATCACTACACGTCTTTCTACAGGTGACTGGGGAGATATCTGCATGATTCCTACTACGGTAGACAAGGATGACCTCGGGACATATTTCGTGAAGTTAGGGGATCAGTCAAAATTGGGCGAAACTTATGTAAAAGACTGGTTAAATAACTTTACATACCAAGGAACCACCTATGGGGTGCCTTCCATGGTAAATGCACAGGGTATTGTGTACAACAAGAGAGTATTTGAAGAAGCTGGCGTAAAGGAAGTTCCAAAGACCCCGGACGATTTCCTGGCAGCTTTAAAGAAGATTAAAGACAATAAGAAGGTAACTGCTCCTCTGTATACAAATTTTGCGGCAGATTGGACGATGAATGCATGGGATGCATATATCAGCGCATCAACAGGCGACCCGGATTTTATGAATTCTGGGCTGACAAAGGGCAAAGATCCATTTACAGACAGGAAGGATGGCACAGGCCCATTTGCAGTATACAATCTTCTGTATGAAGCAGTTAAGCAGGGGTTGACAGAGGAAGACCCTACAACAACAGACTGGGAGGGCAGCAAGCCTATGATTAACAAGGGCGAAATCGGCTGCATGGTTCTTGGTTCCTGGGCGTTTGTACAGATGAGGGATGCTGGGGACAATGGGGATGATATTGCATATATGCCATTCCCGATTACGGTAAATGGAAAACAGTATGCTTCCGTAGGACCTGACTATAACTATGGGATTAATGTAAACAGTTCTAAGGATCAGAAGATTGCCGCTATGTGTTATGTGAAGTGGCTTGTTGAAGAATCGGGCTTTGCAGGCGGTGAAGGCGGGCTTTCTGTAGTACAGGGCGACGCGCTTCCAGATGCACTTTCAAGCTTTGGCGATGTTGAGCTTCTTGTAGATAATCCGGCTCCGGAAGGGGAGGAGAATCTGTTCAACGATATCAATAATGATTCTGAGCTTGGTATTAACGTATCAGGCGCTATTCCAAAAGCAACGCTTGAAGCTGCTACACAGGGAAGCCAGAATATGGAAGAACTTTCAAAGGAATGGAATGAAAAGTGGACAACCGCACAGAAAAATAATGGTGTAGAGTAAGACGGCATCCGTTTATGAACAGAAGAATGCATGAATGTTTATGGATCATGTATGGGGGATTCCCTGATTTCGGCAAAGCCTGGAATCAGGGAATATGTTTTAAAGGGCTGCTGTTTATGGGGGTTCAACAAAGGAGGCAGCAAGGCTTGCCTTAAAAAACAGTGCCTATTAAGAAAGGAGGCAGCAGATGCGGAATTTTATTAAGTGGGTTACGTCTGCAAAGGTAAATAAGGTACTTTGTATTATTACATTTATGTTCGTGCCATTAGCTCTATTAACAGTATTTACTTATATACCATTCGGAAAAATGGTTGGTTTCAGTTTTTATGATATGAAGTACATAGGGGACAAAGAGTTTGTAGGCCTGAAAAATTATGCAGAAGTATTTAGCAGGGATGACTGCTTTAAGGCGCTGAAACTCAGCCTTTACTATATTGCAGCATCGTTTGTGCAGCTTGGCCTGGCGCTTTATTTTGCAACGCTGTTAAGTTTTAAGACGAAGGGGGGCGGAGTATTTAAAGGGCTTATGTTCTTCCCCTATTTAGTATGTGGTATTGCAGTTGGTTTTATTTTTAAGTTTTTCTACACCAGAGGGTTCGTGTTTGATACTGTACTGCAGTGGTGTGGGTTTAAGCTTGACAACCTGCCATACTGGCTGAAGGATACAAGCATTAACAATATTTCAGTAGCTGCGACTTCTGTCTGGCGGTACATGGGACAGAATATGGTACTCTTTATCGGTGCAATTATGTCGGTAGATGCTGAAATGTATGAGGCGGCGGCAATTGATGGCGCTGGCGGATGGCAGAAATTCCGTTATATTATTTTCCCAAGTATCAGCACGATTATTGTGCTGAACCTGATTCTTGCAATTACAGGCTCTTTAAGCGTATTTGAGCCGCCATATGTTATTACAGGCGGTAATTTTGGAACAGGAACTTACTTTGTAATTATGGATAAGTTAGCGCATGCAAGCCAGAAGGTAGGTTTGGCTTCCGCGATGGCGATTGTGCTGCTGGTTATTATTCTGATTGCTACTTTGTTGCAGAAGCTGTTCTTCCGTTATTTTATCGGTGAAGGGGATCAGGAGGCAATCCGTGCCGTCCGTAAGAGGAAAAAGAGAGAAGCGCTGGCGGCAGCAGGGAACGGAGGTGTACGGTCATGAATAAAGCAAAAATGAAAAAGCTTTTGTGGGCAATTGTGAAATATGTAACTTTGGTTTTTGGTGCATTTGTGTCCGTGCTTCCTGTCGTGGTATGTGTAATTACGGCATTTAAATCACCGGAAGAGTATGCAGAGACAAATGTTATGACGCTTCCAAAAAGCTGGACATATTTTGAGAACTTTGTCCAGGCATGGAAACAGGCAAATATGGCTTTGGCATTTCGGAATTCCATTATTATCCTGATCTGCGTTTTGTTTTTCTCCATTTTGACAGGCTCTATGCTGGCATATATCCTGAACCGTTTTAAATTCCCGGGCAATGGGTTAATCAGGAATCTTTTCCTGTTTGCTTCCCTGCTTCCCGGTATTGCGATGCAGGTTTCTGTATACCAGATTATGTATTCTTTAGGGTGGATTAACAGTTTGTTTGGCTATATTGTCCTGATGTGTGGGACAGATGTTATCTCAATTTATATCTTTATCCAGTTTTTCGAAAATATATCTGTTTCCCTGGATGAAGCGGCTATTATGGATGGATGTACCTACTTTGGTGTGTTTTTCAGGATTTTGTTACCGCTTTTAAAGCCGGCGATTATAACAGTTATGATTTTAAAAGGTGTGGGCGTTTATAACGAGTATTATATGGCGAATTTGTATCTGCAAAATAAAAACCAGTTTGTTACAGTTGCAACGTCATTGTTTAAGTTTACAGGGCCTTTGGGAAACCAATATAACTACATCTGCGCAGGCGTGATTTTAACAATGCTTCCAGCGCTGATTGTATTTATACTCTGCCAGAAACAGATTTACGGTGGATTGGCGCAGGGGGCTGTAAAGGGTTAATATCATTCGGTGTGGCTGGGCGGCATATGGAGCTTGCCGCCTGGGCTGCAACACCAGAAAGGGTAAGAAGGAGGATGAGAAATGAGTGATGTTAAGATTATAGGAAGCAATGTTCCTAATGTACCTTGGCAGGATAGGCCTGCTGACAGTAAAGAGTGGATGCCGGTATGGCGTTACAGCGACAATCCGATTATTGGGCGCAACCCGGTGGATGGGGTTGCCAGGATTTTTAACAGTGCAGTAATGCCTTATGAGGGTGAATTTATTGGCGTATTCCGTGGGGAACAGATTAACGGAATTCCTTATATTTACCTTGGGAAGAGCAAAGATGCAATCCATTGGGAATTTAATAAAGAAAAGATTCCGTTTAAGGATGAAAATGGAAAGGATTTCATGCCGGTTTATGCATATGACCCACGCCTTGTAAAGGTAGAAGATACCTATTATATCATTTGGTGCCAAGATTTCTATGGAGCTTCTATCGGCATGGCAAAGACAACAGATTTTAAGACGTTTACAAGAGTTGAAAATCCATTTCTGCCATTTAACAGGAATGCCGTATTGTTCCCAAGAAAGATTAATGGAAACTTTATGATGCTTTCCCGCCCAAGTGACAGCGGCCATACGCCTTTTGGCGATATCTTTATTTCGGAGAGCAAAGATATGGTTTATTGGGGAAAACACCGCCATGTAATGGGCAAGAGCAGTAAATGGTGGGAGGCTGTAAAGATTGGCGGCGGCGCAGCTCCGATTGAGACGACGGAAGGCTGGCTTTTGTTCTACCATGGGGTAACGGGGACATGTAATGGTTATGTATACAGCATTGGAGGGGCAATCCTGGATATTGACAACCCTTCTGTTGTGAAATACCGTTGTGAAAACTTCCTTCTTACACCGGAAGAATGGTATGAAGAGCGTGGTTTTGTCCCAAATGTTACATTCCCTTGTGCAACGATCCATGACGCGGAGAGTGGGAAGATAGCAATTTATTATGGGGCTGCAGACAGTTATGTGGGCCTTGCATTTACAAAGGCAGATGAAGTGGTTGCCTATATTAAAGAGCATAGCCATGTGACAGAGAGTGATACGGAGTTGGGTATCCGTTAGCAGAAAGCTTAATCTGGCATGGATGCTGGAATGTCATAATGACCTGAGGCCGCCATGGATGCCGGTGCAGCGGGGCTGTTGGTTGGAAAATAGTTTTCCTGCACCGGTATTGGCGGTATGGAGGATGAATATGGAGGAACTTGTAAAAGAAATCAGGCAGCATTTGGAAGAACAGCTCATACCATTTTGGGAGGGGCTTCAGGATAAGGAATATGGCGGATATTACGGATATATGGGCTATGGGCTGGAGGTTGACAAAAAAGCAGTTAAAGGCTGCATTTTAAACAGCCGCATCCTGTGGTTCTTTTCAAATGCTTATTTAACTTTAAAGGAGAACAGGCTGCTTGAGGATGCGAAACATGCTTATCAGTTTATGAAGGATTACTGTATTGATAAGGAATATGGCGGGATTTTCTGGTCCTTAACATATGATGGGGAAATAGAGGATGGCACGAAGCACACTTATAACCAGGCTTTTGCAATCTATGCGCTTTCTGCTTATTATGCAGCTTCTGGTGATAAGGAGGCTCTTTCTTTGGCAGAGGGGTTATATGGGCTTATTGAAGGGCGGTGTACAGATGAATATGGTTATCTTGAGGCGTTTGACAGGGAATTTTGCCCAATAGAAAATGATAAGCTTTCTGAAAATGGGGTAATTGCAGAAAAGACGATGAACACCCTTCTCCATGTTTTTGAAGCCTATACAGAATTATATCGGGTGGCTAAAAGAGAAGAAGTTGCAGACAGGCTGCGTTTTATGCTGGATTTAATGGCAGATAAGATATATAACGCAGAACGGGGCAGGCAGGAGGTTTTCTTTGACCGTACATGGAATACCCTGATTGATTTGTATTCTTATGGGCATGATATTGAAACAGCGTGGCTTGTAGACAGGGGGCTTGAAGTTTTAGGAGATGATGCATATACTATCAAGCTTTCGCCGATTACAAGGGAAATCACCCGGAATATCTATGGCAGGGCATATAAGAACCATTCTTTGATGAATGAGGCGGAAAATGGGGTGGATGACACTACGAGGGTCTGGTGGGTACAGGCAGAGGCTGTCGTAGGTTTTATAAACGGATACCAAAAGAACAATAACTGCAGGGAATATCTAGAGGCGGCAGAGGATATCTGGGTTTATATAAGAGAGCATCTATTGGATAAGCGGAATGGCTCAGAGTGGTACTGGGCAGTTGATGCAGATGGCAAGCCTTTGGAAAAGCCGATTGTTGAGCCTTGGAAATGCCCATACCACAATGGCAGGATGTGCATGGAAGTAATTAGGAGGTTATCAATATGATTCATACCCGTTATTATGCTGAAAAAGCAAAACAGGATAAATTGATTGAAAAAAAGAACCAGAAAAGTGATTTTTACAATGGGATTTTTGACCGGTATGTAAATCCAGTGCTGACAAGGGAACATGCACCGCTTCACTGGAAATATGACTTGGATGCAGATACAAATCCATATTTTATGGAGCGCCTTGGTGTGAATGCAGTAATGAATTCTGGCGCTATCTATATGGATGGGAAATACTATCTGGTAGCAAGGGTGGAGGGCAATGACCGTAAATCCTTCTTTGCAGTAGCTGAGAGCGAGAGCGGCGTAGATGGCTTCCGTTTTTGGGACTATCCCGTAAAGCTTCCGGATACTTGCCCGGAAGAGACAAATGTATATGACATGCGCCTGACAAAGCATGAAGACGGCTGGATTTATGGTGTATTTTGTTCAGAAAGCAAGGATAAGGAAAACAGTGACCTTTCTGCGGCAGTGGCAGCAGCAGGGATTGTCAGGACAAAAGATTTAAAAACCTGGGAACGCCTTGACAACCTGACAACCTTACAGTCCCCACAGCAGAGGAATGTTGCGCTGCACCCAGAATTTGTCAATGGGAAATACGCTTTTTATACAAGGCCGATGGATGGCTTTATTGAGACAGGAAGCGGCGGCGGAATCGGCTTTGGGCTTTGTGATGATATTACCCATGCAGTGATTGACGAAGAAAAAATTATTAGTAAAAGAATCTATCATACCTTGACAGAAGCAAAGAACGGGGCAGGCGCTGTTCCAATCAAAGGAAAGAAGTGCTGGATTAACATTGCCCATGGCGTGAGGAATACGGCAGACGGGCTCCGTTATGTGCTGTATGTATTTGGGACGGATTTAAACGACCCTTCCAATGTGGTTGCAGAGCCTTCCGGCGTATTCTTAGTACCGCTTGGATGGGAACGGGTTGGTGATGTTTCCAATGTTGTGTTTACAAATGGTGCAATTGCCAGGGAAAATGGTGATGTCTATATTTATTATGCTTCTTCTGATACAAGGATGCATGTGGCGGCTACAACAATCGACAAATTAGAAGAGTATCTTTTCCAGACACCGAAGGACCCTCTGCGTTCTGTAGATTGTGTAAAACAGAGGTGTGAACTGGTTGAGAAAAACCTTGCTTTATTGAGGATGGGTAAATGAAAGTTGCATTAGACCGTAAAGAACTTGTTTATACCGGGAGGATTGATATGTCTGACCCAGAAAAGCCAGAACTTGTTTTCCCGGCTTCCTCCTTAAGTTTTCGTTTTTATGGAAAGAAGGCAGTTCTGGTTTTGGAAAACAAGATTGCCTGTTGGGACAGTTATCTTGGGGCATTTGTAGATGGCGTCCAGAAAAAATGGAAGTTAAATGCAGATGGGGAGACAAAAATTACCCTGTTGCAGCAAGAGGAAGACCAAGAGCATGAAATCCTGGTTTTTAAAAGACAGGATAGCTGCCATGAGATGGCATTTTGCTCTTTAGAACTATCGGAGGGCGGCCGTCTTTTGGAGCCGGCAGAAAGGCCGAAAAGAAGGATTGAGGTATATGGGGATTCTGTATCGGCAGGAGAGATATCAGAAGCAATTGAGTGTGTCGGAAAAGAGGATCCGGAACATAATGGGGAGTATTCCAATAGTTGGTTTTCTTATGCGTGGATTGCTGCAAGAAAGTTAGGCGCAGAGCTGCATGATATTGCCCAAGGTGGGATTCCGCTGCTGAATGGGACTGGATGGGTGGCGCCGCCGGCATACACAGGGATGGAATTTATGTGGGATAAGGTACATTATCATCCGCAGCTTGAAAAAGTTACAGAATGGGATTTTTCAAAATATACCCCTCATCTGGTAATTGTGGCTGTCGGGCAGAATGACAGCAACCCGGAAGATTATATGAAGGAACATCCAGAAGGGGAACGTGCCGCTTATTGGAAGTATAGATATCAGAAGTTTGTAGGGCAAATTAGGGAGAAATACCCTAAAGCGTTAATATTGCTTACGACAACTATTTTGGAACATGATGTAGGCTGGGATAAGGCGATTGATGAGGTGTGCCATAATTTGAAGGATGAAAGGGTAATACATTTCCTCTATTCAGAAAACGGAAAAGGGACTCCGGGGCATATCAGGATTCCGGAAGCGGAGAAAATGGCGGAGGAACTGGCGGCATTTATTAGTGGCCTTACTATTCCTGTATGGGAGGATTGAGCATGGAAAAACAGCAGGAGAGTAAATTGTTGGCCTGCATGGAGCGGGCAGAAAAGGGGGAAGAACTGACCATTGGTTTTTTGGGAGGTTCTATTACGCAGGGAAGCCTGGCATCTTCTGATACAAAGCCTTATGCATACCTGGTGTATCAATGGTGGTGCGATGCTTTTCCGAAGGCACAGTTTCATTATGTCAATGGAGGGATTGGCGGAACGAATTCCCATTTTGGCGTATCAAGGGCAGTTGAGGATGTCTTGATGTACCAGCCGGATGTGGTTTTTGTGGATTTTAGCGTAAATGATGATCCGGAGGAATTTTTCCGGGAAACCTTTGAAGGGCTGCTCCGCAGATTGTTAAGCTGGAAAAATACCCTTCCGGTTATTGTCCTGAATAATGTCTATTATGATTCAGGGAAAAATGCGCAGAAGTACCATAATGAGGTGGCAAAACATTATGGCGTGCCATATGTCAGTATATTTGATACGGTATACCAGAGGATGGCAGCAGGGGAATATACCCGCGAAGAGCTGACGCCTGATGGGCTTCATCCAAATGACAAAGGCCATGCGCTGGTGGCGGCAGAGCTTATCCGGTATCTGGGGCAGGTAAAGCAGAAACTGGGGGATACAGGCTTAGGCAGCCTATTGGAAAAGGGAGAGGGCATTCCGGATCCTTTGACAGAGAATGCATACCAGAGGGCAAAGCGCCTTACGATTAGGAACTGCTGTCCTGAATTAGAAGGATTCCAGGCAGATGCCAGAGAGAAAATGGGGCATTTGGATTTCTTTAAGAATGGGTGGATTGGGAAAAAAGAAGGCGACAAAATTTCCTTTGAAGCAGAGTGTTCTTGTATTGCTGTGCAGTACCGCAAGACAATCCAAAAGCCGTCCCCTGTTGCAAGGCTTATCCTGGATGGTGACAGGGACCATGCTGTAACGCTGGATGGGAACTTTGAGGAAGACTGGGGCGACTGCCTGTATCTTGAAACAGTGCTGCACCATGGGGAATTTAAGAAGCACTGTATTGAAATTGAGATAGTCCGGGCAGATGAGGAAGATAAAGTGCCATTTTATTTGTTATCGTTGATTGTAGCATAAAAAATTACATAAATAAGGAGGATTTTTATGAGGAAAAGAGGTTTAAAGTGGCTTGCTGTATGCATGGCGCTGGCGGTTACAGTTTCTGGCGCCGGGGTAGGGGGATTTGCCGGGACTTTGCAGGTATCTGCAAAGCAGGTTTCCAAGTTATCCAAAAAGGCTGCAGAAAGCCCGAAGTTTGAAAATCAGACCAGCAATGAAGTGGCTTTTGGGGCTGCTGAGGACTGGGAAAGCAGCAACAGCGTTATCCAGGTTTCTTTTGCAGGAGATGGCAAAGAAATTGCAGCCGGTTCTAAGCTTTGCTTTACCATGACAATTAGTGAAGCTGCGTATAATTCAATGAAGGCAGAGGATTATATTAAACTGGAAGCCGGCTTTTTCCAGGAGGAAAACAACTGGGACAGCGTTGTAAAACTTGGATGGCCAATGTATAAGCCAGAGAACTTTACGAAAAATGAAGATGGCACATACAGCACAAAGGTAGAGATGGCATTTGAAAGCGCCTGCAAGGTGTTCCATTCTCTTCTGCTCCGTGGCGTAGGAACAGGATTTGCCGGGACAGTGACATTTTCAGAAATATCACTGCAAAAGGAAGGAACGGCAGGGAATGTCCTGAAATTAGATGACCAAACCAGTAACGAGATTGCTTTTGGGGCTGCGGAAGACTGGAATAATACGCTAGGGGTTGCATTTGCTGGGGATGGAAAGGCAATTGCTGCCGGTTCTAAATTGTGCTTTACCATGACAATTAGTGAAGCTGCTTATAATACCATGAAAGAAGCAGATTATATCAAGCTGGAAGCAGATTTCTTCCAGGAGGAAAATAACTGGGACAGCCTTGTGAAGCTTGGATGGCCGATGTTTGGACCTGCGGATTTTACAAAGAATGAAGATGGTACATATAGCACAGTTGTGGAGATGAAGTTTGACAGTGCATGCAATGTCTTCCAGTCACTTCAAATCCGCGGCGTAGGAACAGGTTTTGCCGGGACAGTGGCATTTTCAGGTGTATCGTTGGAAAGGGCAGAACAGGTGGAGCAGTATGTTGATATTACAGAAAAGGTAAAGGAAAATGCAGATGCTGCTGATTTATCTGGCATGGCGTCCAGCGTAAAACTGGTGGATGCAGAGGCGACAGACAGCACAAAATCACTGGCAGCTTATCTAAAGGGGCTGCAAAAGAGTGGGCAGGTGTTATTTGGGCATCAGAATTCTACCTTCCGTTCTGTCCGTGACGATGGGAAAACTTCTGATATCAAAGATATTACAGGTTCAGAAGCGGGTCTGTTTGGGATTGACACACTGGCGCTTGCAGGCTGTGAGACTAGCAAATCTACCAGGCAGGAAGCATTGGAAGCTTCTATAGAAGCTTCTATGAAGGCGTATAACGGAGGTTCTATTATTTCTCTGTCATGCCATATGCCAAACTTTACAAACAGTAAAATTACAGCAACAGGGGATGCAAAATATCCGTTTGATTTTACGAAATGCGATTTTACAGAATCTAAGGATTTAACGCCTTGTGCAGATTACATATTAGAGGGCGGCGAGTATAACCCACAGTTTAATGCATATCTTGACATTATTGCGGACTACGCGCTGGCATTGCAGAAGGAAAATATCCCGGTACTGTTCCGCCCATTCCATGAAAATAGCGGCGGCTGGTTCTGGTGGGGGTCTTCTACAAGCGTAGAGTCATACCAGGCAATGTGGCGTTATATGGTTCACTATCTGGAAGATAAGGGTGTGCATAACTTTTTATATGTATATTCTCCAAATGGCCCGGTATCTAGTGAAGCAGAATATCTGGAGCGTTTCCCGGGGGATGCTTATGTAGATGTTTTGGGATTTGATTATTATGATGATTATTCAGATCCAAATGTATATACAGGCGATACTTTCTTTTCTGCCCTTGCAGCAAGCTGTGACGTAGTAGCAGGCCTTGCAGAGAAAAAGGATAAAATCCCTGCAATTGCAGAAGCAGGAGTCCGTGTTACAGGCGCAGGGAAAGATAGCCTGATGGTATCAGGAAACCCAGTAAAAGGAAAAGATTGGTATAACAAAGTAGTAAATACTGCATCTGAGCATAAAATTCCATATTTCCTTTTATGGGCAAACTTTGGCGAGGGCAATTTCTTCGTGCCATATAAGGTTTCTGATACACAGGGGCAGGAATTGATAAACGAGTTTATTAGTGCGTATAACAATGAGAAATCTATTTTCGGCAGCGGCACGAACTTCTATGCAGCAGGCGACAGTGCAGCAACAGACAGTGCAGCCGGAAAAGCGGCAAATGTTACGTTAAGTGGTTACAGCACAGAAGTGAACGGCTATATGATTTCACCGAAAAACTACGAAGTAATCAAAGAACCCCGTGATTTTAAGGCATATGTTAAAAATGCAGAAAAGGTAGAGTTCCAGGTAAAGGCAAAAGAAGATGCTGAAGCCGTTGTTGTTCCGGCCCAGAAGGATGGAAATATCTATACTGCAAGCCTGACTAAGGAATTGTTAGATAAAGTAGGCAAGACAAGTACAGGAATTGTGACGCTTTTAGCAGACGGAAAGGAATTGGGTAGCGCAAAGTTCATTAACTTCAATAAAGACGTTGACGTCCTGGAAAAAGGGATGTTTGATAACTTTGAATATTATTATGGAAATGACGCCCTTTTGCAGAGCAAGTATGGCGCGCACAATTCTGCCGCAAACTGCAATTCTTCTTTCTCATTGAACAGTGCAGAAAAAGTGGAAGGTGATTACAGCGGTGCATTTAATTATACGCTTTCTTACAAGGGTTCTGAAGTCTGGACTGGAGGGCTTGGACGCGTATTTGATGCAGATAAGACAGACCTTTCTGAATTTAACGCTATTTCTATGTGGGTAAAACCAGACGGCAATGGACAGAAGCTGGTTGCACAGATTAATGATGACTATGAAGCATATCTGACAGAGTTTGTAAAAGGGACAAAGGCACAGTATGTAACGATTCCATTTACCAGCTTTATTAAGAAAGGGGATACGGTTTCTGTAGATCCGAAGAACATTACAAACTTTAAGTTCTGGTGCAATTCTGTCCCGGAAAATTATACAGGGCAGAAGGATGCAGATGGGAATTATACAGTATCCGGAACAATTCTGTTTGATGATATCCGTGCAGTAAAAATTAGCGATGCAGATTTAGCAAAAGTAAATGCAAATGGTTTAATTATTACTGATACAGCAATTACAGGTTCTGAGGAAGAACCTCCTGTTGTAACGCCAGAACCGGTTACGGTAAAGGCGCCAAAGAAAGTTAGCCTGACCAGTGCAAAACAGAAATCTAAGTCTTCTAAGAAAGTAGTCTTGAAATGGAAGAAGGTGAAAGAGGCTACAGGGTATAAGGTTTATATGAAGACTGGCAAGGGTAAATATAAATTAGTAAAAACTCTGAAAAAGAACAGCAAGGTGAGCTACACAACAGGTAAATTAAAGGGCAAGAAGACGTATTGCTTTAAGGTACGCGCTTATAAGACGGCTTCTGGCAAAACAGCATATGGCAAGTATTCTGCTGTAAAGAAAGTAAAAATAAAGTAAAACTAACCGATTTTTATGGTTTCTGAAAGAAACTGTTTTTAACCAGGCAGGGGCTGTACAAGAAATAGTGCATGGAAATTGTTCTTAGATAGGCAGCCCTTGCCTGGAATGGAAAAAATATAATTAAATAAAGGGGATTTTATTATGAATGATAATACAAAATCCCCTATCCTTTTTTTAAAACCTGTTTTAAAGCAGATGGTGTGGGGCGGTTCACGCCTACATGAAGATTTTGGGTATGAAACAGAAGCAGATAATATTGGGGAATGCTGGGGGATTGCAGCACATCCAAATGGAGATTCCTCGATTAACTGTGAAAAATTTCATGAGAGGTTTTCAAATCTGACGTTATCTGCGCTTTGGAAAAAAGAACCAAAGCTTTTTGGGAATTATGATACAACACAGTTCCCGCTTCTTATTAAAATAATTGATGCAAAAAGTGACCTAAGTATCCAGGTGCATCCTGATGATGCCTATGCTGCAAGGGAGGAGAACGGTTCCCTTGGGAAAATGGAGTGCTGGTATATTATAGACTGCCCGGTTGATGCGGTTCTTGTAGTTGGGCATAATGCAAAGACAAAAGAACAACTGGAAGAAATGGTCCAGGAGGGGAAATGGGATGAATTAATCCGGAAAGTGTCAATTAAAAAAGGCGATTTTATCCAGATTGACCCAGGGACAGTCCATGCAATTACAGCAGGGTGCTTGATTTTAGAGACACAGCAGAACAGCGATATTACATACCGCCTTTATGATTATGGGCGGAAGGCAGATGGGAAACTTAGGGAACTCCATATTAAGCAGAGCCTTGATGTAATACAGGTTCCGGCAAAGCCTGCAGAAGATTCCGTTACCGGAACGTTGGACTTGCCTAAAAACCAGATGAACCAGTTGATTTCATGCCAGTATTATAATGTTTATAAGCTGGTAGTGTCAGGGGGATGTTCAGTACCAAATCATGAAAGCTTTTTAAATATGAGTGTGCTGGAGGGAAATGGCCTGGTTGATGGCATATCCATCAGAAAAGGCGACCACTTTATTATACCAGCAAATTATGGAGAGGTTCGCATAGAGGGCGAATTAGTGATAATTGCTTCCACTGCAAACTAAAAAAATAGTATATAATTTGGAAAAACAGGTAAAAGGATAGGGAAAATGTGCCGCCCTGCTTTGTTGGCATTTATGCCAACAAAGCAGGGCGGTTTTCATACTATAAGGAGGACAGGGGCAACAGCCAGAGTAATAATTGACAATTCATTGTTGGTCGTGTACAATCAGACTGAATTTTAATATACAATGTATTCTGGTTTACAGGAGGAGATTACTATGCAATATACATATAAGACAAAGGGCACTTGTTCAACAGAAATCAGGCTGAATATCGAAGGGGAACGGGTTACGGATGTTTCTTTTACAGGGGGCTGCAATGGAAATTTAAAGGCAATTCCAGCGTTGGTAGATGGATGTACAGTAGAAGAAATTGAGGGGAAATTAGCGGGGATTACCTGCGGCTGGAAAAAAACATCTTGTGCAGACCAGCTTGCGAAGGCTTGCAGGGAGGCATTTGAAGCACAAAACAACATTTAAGATAAGGAATAGCTATGGCAAAGAATATGACAGAGGGCAGTTCGATAAAACTGATTTTACAGTTTGCGCTACCTTTATTAATTGGAAACTTATTACAACAGACATACAATATAATTGATGCGGCGATTGTGGGCAAAGTCTTGGGGACGGATGCATTGGCAAGTGTTGGGGCGTCAAGCAGCGTCCAATTCCTGGTACTTGGTTTTTGTATTGGCATTTGCTGCGGTTTTGGGATTCCGGTGGCAAAGAGCTTTGGAGCCGGAGACTATGCACAGATGCGTAAGTATATATTTCATGCAATATTTTTAACAGGCGTTTTTGCGGTTGTTTTGACAGTGGCATGTGCATTATTATGCCCACAGATATTAAATATATTGACAACGCCAGAGGATATTTACCAGGGGGCTTACCAGTATTTATTGGTGATTTTTCTTGGGATTCCATTTACTTTGTTATATAACCTGCTGTCTGGCGTTTTAAGGGCGGTAGGGGACAGCAAAACGCCGTTTATGTTTTTGGCTCTTTCTACTATATTAAATATAGGGTTAGACTTATTTTGTATAATTGTTCTGAAATGGGGGTGTGCTGGTGCAGCCATTGCTACAGTAACAGCGCAGGCTGTCAGTGGGATTTTGTGTTTCCTATATATATACCGGCATTTTCAGATACTCCGCTTGTCTCGCCAGGATTGTATTTTAAAAGGAAAATTTGTTAAAAGCTTATTATTTATGGGGATTCCAATGGGGCTGCAATATTCTGTTACGGCAATTGGAAGCATGGTAATGCAGTCAGCGAACAATGGGCTTGGAAGTGTCTATGTTTCAGGGTTTACAGCAGCAATGAGGATTAAACAGTTTTTAATGTGCCCATTTGATGCAATCGCTACGGCAGTTTCTGTTTTTTGCGGGCAGAATCTGGGAGCACGCAAGATAGGACGCATAAAAAAAGGAATCCGGGAGGGTGTCTTTTTAGGGGTTGGCTATGGAGTAATTGCCGGGGTGGTTCTGGTTTTTGGAGGAAGAGTTCTTTCCATGCTCTTTGTGAGCCGGGATTCGACAGAAGTTTTAGATGCATCTGCAAAATATCTGTTCTGCCTGGGTTTCTTTTTTTGGAGTCTTGGAATTTTAAATGTATGCCGGATGACAACACAGGGGCTTGGGTATTCTGGAAGAACTATATTTTCAGGTGTTGCTGAAATGATTGCCAGAATATTTGTAAGTTTTGTTTTTGTTCCACTCTATGGTTTTCATGCTATTTGTTTTGCAGACCAGGCGGCATGGCTTTCAGGCTGTATTTATATCCTTCCTGCCTGCCTGATATGTATCAGGAAAATAGAAGCCCAGGCAAAGGGGAATGTATAGCATTTTAGTGTTACTATTCACAGCCAATCGTAGCCGGATCTCAATAAAAAATCTCTTCCCC
>CAJUJR010000055.1 GCA_910586605.1 uncultured Lachnospiraceae bacterium
GGGAAGATATTTTTTATTTACTTAAATTCTGCTACGATTGGCTGTGAATAGTAACAAATTGAAGGCAAATAACATAGCCTAATACTCATTGGTATTCTTATGTGGCTCTTCTCCAACGATTTTAATCCCTTGAAAGACTACTGCAGTAATCTCAACGTCTGTCTGTGTTGTCCTTGATTCAAACTGATGCAGCATTTTCCCTTCAAATGACTGTACATACCTCGGCGGTAGGCGGTTCAAAGCATAAGCTGCAATATCCATCCGACATTTTTCACATTTACAATATTCCGTCTGCCCCCATAACTGGCTAATCTTTTCCAAAACCGTTTCTTCCATTAAATTTACTAATCCTGTCATACTGTTACCTCCTCTTAAGCATGTTTCTATATTAGCATGATTCTTGTATGAAAAGTAAATCTTACTGCCCACTTGTTAAAACGGCAAGCAGATATGGCAGATATTCGCCCTTTCCAATAGTATACCACTAAAACCCAAAATAGTCATCTACCCCATCTGCAATTCCTGTTGCCATTTTTTTCTGATTTGCAGCCTTCTGCATAAAACGGTCTTCTACAGGATTGCTTAAAAATCCCATTTCAATTAAAGTCACTGGTATTTTACTCCAGTTCGTGCCTGTCAAATCATCCCTTACTATTAACCCACGGCTCTTGATGCCTGTCTTTTTACAATAACTTTTCAAAATACAGTCTGACAGCTTCCGGGAAGGTTTACTCAATTTTTTCACATAAGGGTTTTTCGCTGATGGATAAAGCATGCTGGCTCCCCCTGCTTCCGCCGAGTTGGAAGCATCGGCATGGATTCTGATATAAATATCCGCACCGCTTTTATTTGCACGGACCGCCCTCTGCTTATTGCTAATATTTACATCACTTGTATTGCGTATCATGTAAACCTGATACCCTTTTTCCACAAGTACTTTCTTTAACCTTTTAGCAACCTGTAAAGTCAGCTTATGTTCCGGCGTCTTTGTCGCAACGCCAGTAGCGCCGCCCGCTACCTTTGTTTTCTTTGTCTTTGCCCCCGGCCCTACCGGCTCTGTTGCTGTATTTGCATATCTCTGATGCCCCGCATCAATCGCAATTTTATACTGTCCCCTCGCCTTTGCGCCAGCCATTTTAACCGGGGCACTATCCATTTTCTCTTTTGTTTCTCCCTTTGCCGCCGCTCCATTCGTATAAGGCTCTTTCTGTGGCAGACAGACAGCGCCCAAAATAAGTGATGCTGCCAGTGTAAAACAGCATATTAATTTCCCAGTCTTTTTCATATTCCCTCCAGATATATGCTATAGCAGAATTTCTATCCTTTTATAAAAGGATACTACTTGTTATTACGGTATTTAATAGCCGGAGTAATACTATTTACAGAATCAGCAACTTCTACTTGCCAATTATCCCAAATTCTGAAAAAGGATAAATCCTGAGAATCGCATGGCCATCTATATTCTTCTTATTGACAACACCTACATCATCTCCATCACGGCTATCAATGCTTTCATTTCTATTATCGCCTAGCACAAAAAATTCATCCTCCCCCAGTTTTATAGGTTCTTCTGCAATACCGCCACTCTCCATTGGCTCACGTCCGTAACTTTCTTTTAATACCTCGCCATCAATATAAATCGTATTCCCTGTAATCTGGACCGTTTCCCCCGGAAGTCCAATCACACGCTTTATATAATACTCTTCATGATCGCGCCCTTGTGGATAAAACGTAATAATATCAAAACGGTCTGGATTTTTAAAATGATATGTGACTTTCTCCACCAGCAGGCTTTCCTCATCATGCAGCGTATTCATCATAGAACGCCCATCCACCTGCGTCCTCTGGATTACATATCGTGGGACTATTGTCACACATAATATAATAATAACCGCATATACGAGCAGTTCTTTAATAAAACTTGCCTTGCTGTTCTTTTCTTTGGATTCTTTCTCTTGTGTTACTTCCTCGGAAGAACTTTCTTTTTCATCAGAAGTTTCTCCGATTTCTACTGTTTCTACGTCTTTCATAATTTGCACCAAGCCTCAAGCGAAAATGCTTGTATTTTCATTTGAGGCGCAAACACAAAGGGTGAAAGACATGTGTTTGCATTTTACCCTTTCTTCTATTTTTCTTTCACCCTTTAATCCTCCTCTTCAAAGGACATAACCTCTTCCACCATAGCTGCCTTTTCTGCCTCTGCCTGGGCTTTCCTTGCTTCTGCCTCTGCAGCCTCCTCTTCACTTAAAATATGGATTTTGGACTGATCCAGCTCATCAATCGCAATGGACAATGGCTTTGGGCAATGGCTCTTTGTCATTGGCTCGATCCCATCAATTAACTGGCGGGCACGCTTTGCTGTTGCCAAAACAATAGAATAACGGCTGTTTACAATAGGAGTCTCCCCTTTTTCTACCTCGCTGTTTACTGTACTCATTAAATCATGATATGATGGATGTAACATACTATTATATCCCCTTTCCTGTCTCAATAAATTTTCCACAACCCGTAGTATAACAGATATTACCGGTATTGGTCAAAGTCTTTCCGAATTTTTTCTATTAATTCTTCCTGATTATCCTTTGAAAAATGAATTGCCTGTAATAGGCCATGCATATATGACACACATTCCTCTAACCCATCATTTTCCACAATATAATCATACTCTTCCATAAAAGCACATTCTTCTTTTGCCCTTGCTATCCGCTTTGTAATCACCTCTGCCTCTTCTGTACCACGTTTTTCCAGACGCCTGCGCAGTTCCTTTGCAGAAGGCGGGGTAATAAATATTAGTGAAACTTCTGGGAACTTTTCTTTTACCTTTAAAGCACCTTGCATTTCAATTTCCAACAAGACATCTTTTCCCTGCTGAACCTGCTCCATTACATATGCTTTTGGCGTCCCATAATAATTATCCACATATTTCGCGTATTCAATCAATTCATCATTTTCTATCATCTGTTCAAACTCTTCTTTCGTCTTAAAGAAATAACTCTTCCCTTCCTCCTCGCCTTCCCTTGGCTTCCTTGTTGTTGCTGAAACAGATACTGCATATCCATATTTTTCTGTTAGTTCCCCAACAACCGTACCTTTTCCGGCGCCTGAAAAACCGGATATTATAGCAATAATCCCTTTTTTACTCATCCTCATGGCTCCTCTCTGCAACAGGGCTTCCTGCCACCCTGTTCTCAATGGTTTCTGGAAGCAAAGCAGACAAAACAATATGTCCGCTTTCCATCACTAATATACATTTCGTTTTCCGCCCGCATGTTGCATCCACCGCCATGTTTTCATCCCTGGCAACCTGAACCATCCTTTTAATCGGGGCAGCTTCTGCACGGATAATGCTGATTACCTTATCCATATTTACAATATTCCCATATCCAATATTTACCAGCATGCCTGATTCTCCCTTTGGGTCACTTTACTTATTTTCACAGCCGCATATCCCCTCTTAATGCCTACGGCGCAGATACCTATTCAATATTTTGGATCTGCTCCCTGATTTTTTCAATTTCTGTCTTTAAGTCAATTGCCTTTTCCGACAATTCTTTATCGTTTGCCTTAGACAAAATCGTATTTGCCTCGCGGTTCATTTCCTGTGCAATAAAATCTAACTTACGGCCAACCGGCTCTTCTTGTAAAAGCGCCGTGCCCATACTCTGGATATGGCTGCGCAGCCGGACCGTCTCTTCGTCCACACATACCTTATCTGCATAAATCACCAATTCTGAAGCAAGCACATTCTCATCCATCTGCTCGCTGCCCAAAAATTCAGCTACTTTATTCCTGATTTTCTCCTGAAATTCTTCCAATAGCTTTGGGGAACGCTCTTCCACAAAAGAAACCAGCCCTGATATATAATCTAATTTTGATAAGATGTCCTTCTGCAGGTTTTCCCCCTCTTCTTTCCTCGACTCTAAAAATTTTACCCCTGCTTCCCGTACTGCATTTTCAATTACCGGGAAATAGGCTTCAATATTTTTACTGTCTTCTTCCAACGAAACAACCTCCGGAAAGCGGATTAAAGAATCTGCTGTCAGTTCCCTGTCCAGCCCAAAACTTTCCTGCACCTGCCGGATAATATTTACATAATCCTGTGCAATCTTTTCATGGTATTGGATCCTGACATCCCTGTCCGCATAATTATCAAAGCTAATATACAAATCAATCTTTCCGCGGTTTGCATATCCCTTCATAATGCCCCGAATCTGCCCTTCTAACGCATTAAACTTTTTAGGGAGCTTAATCCCCATATCACAATACCTGTGGTTTACTGATTTTATTTCCACCGATACCTTATAGTCCTTGGCTGCTTCTTCATAGCGGCCATATCCTGTCATACTCTTCACCATGATATCCCCCTGACCTGAAATGTGTTTCAAACATTTCTGCCACACTCTGTTATTGCTTTCCCTTTGGCGCTTTTTTCCCTATAGAATGCAGCATCTTATAATACTTTTCCTTCATTGCGGCACGCTTAACCTTTTTTTCTTCGCTCTTTTGCCGCAATTCCTTTTCTGTATACTGTATATAGGAAACTTTGTCCCCTCCATCCACCTCAATACACTTCAAATTCCTGTAATTGTCCGTCACTGTTGAAAGACGCCGCCCACTAAGCTTCCAGTTTATAAAATCTGAAATAATCCGGTAAATTACCGCAAATAACGGCACTCCGGCAATCATTCCGACAATTCCCCATAACCCGCCGAACAATAGGATAGAGAATAAAACCCAAAATGCTGATAATCCCGTCGATTCCCCCAAGATTGCCGGCCCAATAATATTTCCATCCAACTGTTGCAGAATAATAAGCATAATAATGAAATACAAGGCCTGCATTGGATTTACAATTAAAATCAGCAACGCGCTTGGGACTGCCCCGATATATGGGCCAAATACCGGAATAACGTTGGTAACACCAATGATAACGCTAATTAAAAGCGCATAAGGAAGCCCCATAACCGTCATAAGGAAAAAGCAGATAATCCCTATAATCGTGGAATCTACAATCTTACCAATAATAAACCCACTAAACATCCCATGGGAAACCTTTACATAGTGAATAATCACATCTGCATGTTCTTTCTTAAATATGCCATACACAAGCTTCTTTGACTGTGCTGAAAAAGTCTCTTTGCTGGCCAGGACATAAATCGCAACAATAATACCTATAAAAAGATTATATAATACATTTAATACGCCAATCACACCATTGGCAAACTGGACAGCTACCATATTGACACTAGGCAAAAGTTCTGACTGCAGCCATGGAAGAAATCCTTCTGTCAGCATCTGGTCTATATATTCTGTCGCACTCAACGCAACTTCCTGTAATGTATCCGCCAGATATTTATTGTTCCGTATGCTTTCATTCAGCATATGATAATACTCATTCACTTTCCCCGGAAGGTTATTCGTCAATGATGTAATACTGGAAAGCAGTTGTGGGATAATCATCCAGCAAAGCACAATAATCACTACAATCCCAAATACCAGAGATAATGTAATGGATATCCCTGTAAAGAACCCCTTCTTTTTATCAGATACACGCTTCCCCTTCCGCTCCGCAAAGCGGACCATCCATTCTTGAAATGTCTTCATCAAGGGATTTAAAATATAAGCAATAACGCAGCCATAGACAACGGGACGTAAAATCCCTATGTAATTTCCTATTGCAGAAAAAATCTCATCTGCATTTGAGATGATGAAATATATCGCAATAGCAGCGACAATCACCAAAAATAGCCCAACCCACTTTGAAAATGCCTTGATAATCGGCGATTGCCTATTCGTTTCTTTATTTTCCATTTGTACCTCCAAACTATTTATTAAGGAACTGCCTTTTGTCCTGCAAAAGTGCCATTACATCCTGCAGAAAAACACTATTTAACAACATCCCACTCTGATAAGATGGCTGCCTTATGAACACTTTCCTATTACATTATACTTTTTTTATACCTTTTTGCAAGGAAAAGCAACAAAAATAATTAGTATTTTACAAAAATTTAAAAAAAGGGCTTTTCAAATCCAAAAAAATGTGCTATGGTAGTAGCAGTTGGTTAAATACTGTACAGGACAAGGGCGTTCTCAATTTACTTGAGTGCGCCTTTTTTGCTAATTTCTGTTCATAGCATCCGGCAGTACGCCACCAGGCTGATTCAGATTTTTCACATCTGATTTTTATGAAAGGATGGTAATATTATGGAAAAAAATGTAATTGAACAGGTATTTGGGATAAACGTGTTCAACGATGAGGTAATGCAGGCAAAACTGCCAAAGGATGTATATAAGTCCTGGAAAAAAACTCTGGAAAGCGGAGAAGACTTAGATTCTGACATCGCAAATGTCGTAGCACATGCAATGAAAGAATGGGCACTGGAACATGGTGCAACACACTATACACACTGGTTCCACCCTATGACAGGGATTACTGCAGAAAAGCATGATTCTTTTTTAAGCCCTGCAACAGAAAGTAAGCCTGTCCTTGAATTTAAAGGCAAGGAATTAATAAAAGGCGAGCCGGATGCCTCTTCTTTCCCTTCCGGCGGGCTGCGTGCCACATTTGAAGCAAGGGGATATACAGCATGGGATTGTACCTCACCGGCTTTCCTCCGTCAGGATTCCGGCGGCGTAACCCTCTGCATTCCGACTGCTTTCTGTTCTTATACTGGGGAAGCGCTGGATAAAAAGACACCTCTTCTCCGTTCTATGGAAGCAATCAGCAAACAGGCTGTCCGTATCATGAGATTATTTGGATATGATGACGTAAAAAAAATATCCTGCTCTGTAGGGCCTGAGCAGGAATACTTCTTGGTAAACCGTGAAAAATATTTACAGCGGAAGGACTTAATCTTTTCCGGCCGTACTCTTTTTGGAGCTCCAGCGCCAAAAGGACAGGAGCTTGACGACCACTATTTCGGTATTATCAAAGAGCGGATTGCTGTATTTATGAAAGATTTAAACCTGGAACTCTGGAAAGTGGGCATCCTTGCAAAAACACAACATAATGAAGTAGCTCCGGCACAGCATGAGATGGCGCCTATCTTCTCGACTGCAAATATTGCCACTGACCACAACCAGCTTGTAATGGAAATTATGAAAAAGGTAGCTAAGCGCCATAACCTGGAATGCCTGCTGCATGAAAAACCATTTGCCGGCGTCAATGGCTCTGGTAAGCATAATAACTGGTCAATTATTACCGATACCGGCATTAACCTTCTAGACCCAGGCAAAAAACCGCATGAAAACACAAAATTCCTGCTCTTTTTGTCTGCCGTTATTAAAGCAGTTGATGAACACCCTGAACTGTTACGGCTTTCTGCTTCCAATCCTGGAAATGACCACAGACTTGGCGCAAACGAAGCCCCTCCTGCCATTATTTCGATCTTCCTTGGAGAACAGTTAGAAGATATTATTGAGCAGATTGTAAAAGGCGACGTTTCCTCTTCTATCCCAAGCTCACAGCTTGATACCGGCGTCCATGTCCTTCCTGTTTTGAAAAAGGATGCAACAGACAGAAACCGTACCTCGCCATTTGCCTTTACCGGAAATAAATTTGAATTCCGTATGCTTGGCTCTTCCCTTTCTATTGCTGGACCAAACTTTACTTTAAATACAATTGTAGCTGACGTGCTGCAGGACTTTGCAGATGAGCTAGAACAGGCAGAAGACTTTGACAGCGCTGTAAATGATTTGATTAAAAGAACAGTAACAGAACACCAAAAAGTTATTTTCAATGGGGACGGCTATTCTGACGATTGGGTAACTGAGGCAGAAAAACGCGGGCTTCCAAATGTTAAGTCTATGGTTGAAGCAATTCCATACCTTGTCACTGACAAAACGGTAAAGGTATTTGAACGGCAGAATGTACTAACAAAAGCAGAACTGGAATCCAGGGCAGAAATTAATTACGAGACATATTCCAAAACAATTAATATAGAAGCAAAAACAATGATTGATATGGCCGGGAAACAGTACATACCTGCTATTATCAAATATGTTACAAACCTTGCAAACTCTGTAAACAGCGTAACATCTGCATGTGCGTCTGCAGATACTTCTGTCCAGACGGAGCTTTTAACAAAATGCTCTGCGCTATTAACAGAAGCACAGAAAGCGCTTGTGAATCTGGAAAATGTAACAGCAAAAGCTGCTACAAAAGCAGAAGGCCAGGAACAGGCTGTCTATTTCCGTAAAGTTGTGTTCCCTGCTATGGATGCGCTCCGCAGCCCGATTGATGAACTCGAAATGATCGTGGATCAGGACTTCTGGCCAGTTCCAACCTATAGTGATTTGCTATTTGAAGTGTAATATTGACTTGAAAGGATTGGATTCTTTAAAAAAGGGCACCAACAAAGGCGGTGCCCCTTTTTTTCACTAAACACGCCCTAATCACCAAGAAACCGTTTTACCAATTCATGGCATTCTAAGTTTAATTCCCGTCTGACTGCATGGACATATTCAATAACATGATACATAGTTTCCAAACATTCTGCACATTCTTCCTTTGTCACCGTCACAAAATTCTCCCCAGGATATTTTGCATCAAAATAATAGTCTTTAAGCATAGAAAGTGCACCTCTGTCAAGCGCAGGCTCTTTATATTGTGCCCGTACAGAGTCATACAAAGCCCTTAAATTATGGGAATGCATTAGCGGAATGCTTTCTGCACTGACACGCTCCACAACAGATTTCAGCATTTTTTCTGCGACCTGCTGCGCTAAAACAACAATATCATTATAAAATGGCAGGCCTAAGGTTGCCTGCAAATATAACAGATTGTTATATGCAATTTCGTAATAATCATTTTTCATGCAAATTACCTCTCCTTCCGGTTACCTCTCTGTGCCCCAAACCATACCAATCATTCTCCCTCATAACAAACGCCTGTAATCCTTCCGCAAGTTTTTTGCAAAAACAGAGTGATCGTTATTAAAATACCCCCTTGTCACATAAATAATATCTCCCCCTTCTAACTCGGCATCCTCCCGCAAAGAGCCGCTTACTCTCCTGCCAGGCCTATTTGGGGTAATAATGCAGAAATCTATATCACTGGTAATTTTATAATCTCCTCTGGCATAACTCCCAAAAATCCCGATTTCTTCAAATTCTATATTATACTCTGCAATCAGTGCCAAAACCTTTTGCATCCTTTCTTCAAATACTTTCACAACAGCGTCGCTTACATGGCAGATATCTGTCGTCCCCATCTATCCATCCCCCTTTGGAACAGCAAGAATGATTAATATAACCAGTTAATATGAAAGCCTCCTGAAACTGTCTTTACCAAAAGAATATTCCGGAGTCTGGAACGTATCTCCGATTTCCTCCTGATAATACCACAAATCCTCCTGATGCAGGGGGTTTTTCAAAAGCTGGAACTCCTGTGCTGGCATATATCCCTGTGCCAGTAAAAATGCCTTTTTCCCATCTTTATCCTCACAGGCATCCACAACCATTACAACATGCCCAGGGCTTGCCCCTTTTATAAAAATATCGCCAATCTGTAGCTTTTTTAACGGAATCTTCTTCGCTTCCTCTTCCATAGAAAGCGTCCCAGCATAGGCAAAAACAATCCGCATAAATTTTTTAAAATTACTGTAAGAGTCATTGTAATTTGCTGATTTTACCCAACTTGAGGAATCTCCCGCCTGAATCCGGTAACCATCCCTCCATTTTGTATATTCTGCTAAAAAACCATCTACAAAATGAAACTGAATCCGCTCCTTCTGCCCTGTCTCCCAAAAATACTCCGCATACATCCTCATCACGGAATCAGCACATTGCTGTAAATCCTCTTTTTCTATCGGAAGCTTAAAAACAGCAGCATGGGCTTCCTGGTTTCCTTTTTCTTCCCCATTATAAAGTAATACTGGTTTTCCATGCTTTTTTAATGGATAATCCCTTAAATATTCCCCGAAACTTCCTTCCTTAGATACTATCCTACGATAGCCCTCTGGCACTAAAATCCTGGACTGGAGCGTTTTTCCATCTGTTTGCAGCAAGGATTTTCTTATCCCCGTTTCTTCATCCAAAGAACCAGATACCTCTTCTTCTTTTGGCAGTGTATCTTCGCTCTCCTGGCTATCCTCTATTTTCCTGCTCTTTGTATCCTTGGATTCTTTCCTTTCCTTCCTAAACTGCCCTAACTGCCCTTTCACCCCTTTTTCCTGACTTTTCCCCTGCCATATAAAAATCCCAGCACAGGCAGCAACCAGGCAAACAAGCAATATAATTACTCTCCATTTCTTCCTCATAATCCCTCCTAAGAATGTAATTAAAACTTCATTTCCATTATATCATAAGAACTTCCAAAATCCAATGAACTGTTATTTGCTTTTCCAGCTTTTCCATGATAGAATGTTATTGTTCACTCCGTGGACAGCAATCGCAGTACTTATAGCACAAAATAAACATTTACTGCCAAAAAACCTTGTCATTACCAACCAGTGAACACGGTATTCATGAAATATCAACGATAAAATTATAGTATTTGTTAAATCAAAAATCCCGGAAGGAGCAATCATATGAATAACAAAAAAGTAGTTGTCGCATTAGGCCACAGCGCCTTAGGAAGAACTTTCCCAGAACAAAAAGAAGCTGTTAAAAATGCAGCGTCTGCCATTTCTGATTTAATAGAGGCAAAATACCAGGTTGTCATTACACACAGCAATGGCCCGCAAATCGGGATGATTCATGCTGCAATGACAGAATACAGCAGGCTGGAGCCTTCCAATACTGTTGCGCCAATGTCTATCTGCAGCGCAATGAGCCAAGGATATATCGGTTATGACCTTCAAAATGAAATCCGAACAGAACTTTTAAACCGTGGTATTTATAAACCAGTTTCTACTCTGATTACACAAGTGCGCGTCGACCCATTTGACGCTGCATTTACCCATCCCCACAAGCTGGTTGGCCGGTATATGACGGAAGAAGAGGCAAAACAGGAAGAAAAAAAAGGGAACCATGTTACCTTTATTGAAGGAAAAGGATATCAGCGTGTTATCGCAGCGCCACGCCCAATGGAAATCTATGAACTGGATGCTATTAAAGCATTGATGGATGCCGGGCAGATTGTGATTGCGGCAGGCGGCGGCGGAATCCCTGTATTGCAGCAGGGAACACGCTTAAAAGGCGCCAGCGCTGTTATTGAGAAAGATATTACTAGCGCTTGCCTTGCAGAACAGCTCCATGCTGATATTCTGTTACTACTGACCGGGGTAGAAAAGGTCTGCCTGAATTTTGGAAAAGAAAACGAAACCCCATTAGATTCTATGACTGTCGAAGAGGCAACAAAATACATTGGGGAAAACCAGTTTTCCACTGGGGCAATGCTTCCAAAAGTGGAAGCTGCTGTTTCTTTCGCGTCCTCTTCCAATGAACGCAAGTCTATTATCACCAGTATTGATACTGCCCTTGCCGGGCTGATGGGTAAAACAGGCACACAGGTACATTGCTAGTATCTGTATCACTAATATAGCAAAAGAGGGAATGTATACACATTCCCTCTTTTGCTATATATAGCTAATTCTCCATTCGGCTAACAAGAACCTGCACGTTCCTTTGAAATTGTTGCAATATCTACAACAGAAAGGTTTTCGTGGTCAGAATTTTCCAGGCTTTTCAGCAATGCATCTGCCGTATCAAGCGATGTCAGGCAATTAACGCCTGTTTCAATTGCTGTGCGGCGGATTAAGAAACCATCCTTTAATTTATCACCATAAGTCGGCGTATCTATTACCAAATCAATCTGATGCTCTAAAAGCAGGTCCATTAACGTTGGGGATTCCTCATTAATGCGGTTTACTGGGAAAGTAAGGACTCCATGCTCATTTAAGACCCTAGCAGTGTTCCTTGTTGCAAAAATATCATACCCTAACTTTTTAAACCTCTTTGCAATATCAACCGCCTCTAATTTATCTGAATCTTTTACTGTTAATATCATCTTTTTATGCTTTGGCAAATCTACCCCAGAGCCTAAAAATGCTTTATAAAGCGCCTCGTCAAAGGACTTGGAAATCCCAAGGCATTCCCCAGTAGATTTCATCTCCGGCCCTAAGCTGATTTCTGCCCCACGCAGCTTCTCAAAAGAGAACACAGGCATTTTAATTGCAAGGTATTCTGATTTTTTCGCAAGCCCTGTCTCATAACCCAAATCCTTGATTTTTGCCCCAAGAATAACTTTTGATGCCAAATCAACAATTGGAATCCCTGTCACTTTACTGATATAAGGCACTGTACGGCTGGAACGCGGATTTACCTCAATAACAAAGACTTCCTCATTATATACAATAAACTGGATATTAATCAGCCCGATTACATGCAAAGAACGCGCAAGCTTCCTTGTATAATCTACAATAACACGCTGAATCTTATCAGAAATACTCTGCGCCGGATATACGGAAATACTATCGCCAGAGTGAATCCCAGCACGCTCCACATGTTCCATAATCCCTGGAATCAAGATGTCCTCCCCATCGCATACCGCATCTACTTCCACTTCTTTTCCCATTAAATATTTATCAACCAAAATCGGATGTTCCTGATGATAACGGTTAATAACCGCCATAAACTCCCTAATATCAGAATCTGTTACAGCAATCTGCATCCCCTGCCCACCAAGCACATAAGAAGGGCGTACCAGCACCGGATATCCCAGTTCATTTGCTGCCTCCAACGCTTCTTCTGTTGTAAATACCGTTTTGCCAGAAGGGCGCGGAATACAGCACTGTTCTAAGATTTCATCAAATAATTCCCTATCCTCCGCAGCATCCACATTCTCTGCGCTTGTACCCAGAATCTTTACCCCCATCTTTAATAACGCCTCTGTCAGCTTAATCGCCGTCTGCCCTCCAAACTGCACCACTGCACCATCCGGCTTTTCTAAACGGACAATATTTTCCACATCTTCCGGCGTCAATGGCTCAAAATATAGCTTATCTGCAATATCAAAATCTGTGCTGACTGTCTCTGGGTTATTATTTACAATAATTGTCTCATAACCCTCCTGTGATAACGCCCAAACACTGTGTACAGAACAATAATCAAACTCAATTCCCTGGCCAATCCGGATTGGGCCAGAACCAAGCACCATAATTTTCTTCTTTTCAGAAGTATCTTCTACTTCGTTTACGCCGTCAAAGCAACTATAATAATATGGCGTTTCTGATGCAAATTCTGCAGCGCAGGTATCTACCATCTTAAAAGCCGCTACAATGCCCATCTCACGGCGCATATCATGTATTTCTTTTTCTGTCTTACCCGTAAATCCTGCAATTACAGAATCTGGAAATTCCAGCCTTTTTGCCTCCTTTAAAAGCTCTTTATCCAAAGCCTTTGCCCCTTTCAGCTTTTCCTCCATCTCAACCAATAGTGCAATTTTATCTATAAACCAGTCATCAATCATTGTAATTTCATGAATCGTATCATATGGGACTTCCCGGCGGATTGCCTCTGCAATTACAAAAATACGGCGGTCATCTACTACATGGAGCTGTTCAATCACCTCGTCTTTGGACAGTCCTTCATAGTCATCATTTATCAGGCAGTCAACATGCTGTTCTAGGGAGCGGAGCGCCTTCATCAATGCCCCTTCAAAATTTGTACAAATGCTCATTACTTCGCCTGTCGCCTTCATCTGGGTCGTCAAAGTCCTCTTCGCTTTTATAAACTTATCAAATGGCAGGCGCGGAATCTTTACTACAACATAATCAAGCGCAGGCTCAAAGCTTGCATAAGTCTTACCTGTTACAGCATTTGGTATCTCATCCAAAGTATATCCAAGTGCAATTTTTGCAGAAACCTTCGCAATCGGATACCCAGTTGCCTTAGAAGCAAGCGCAGAAGAACGGCTGACACGCGGATTTACTTCAATAACAATATATTCAAAAGATGTTGGATGAAGCGCAAACTGCACATTACAGCCTCCTGTAATCCCAAGTTCATCAATAATGCGGAGCGCCGAAGTACGGAGCATTTGGTATTCCTTGTCAGACAAAGTCTGGGAAGGCGCTACCACAATACTGTCCCCTGTATGCACCCCGACTGGGTCCAGGTTTTCCATATTACATACCGTAATACAGGTTCCGTTGCTGTCACGCATCACCTCATATTCTATTTCCTTCCAGCCAGCAATGCAGCGCTCTACTAAAACCTGCCCCACACGGGAAAGGCGCAGGCCATTTGAGAGGATTTCCTTTAATTCCTCCTGGTTATGGGCAATCCCGCCACCAGATCCCCCAAGCGTATAAGCTGGACGCAGTACGACAGGATAGCCGATTTTTTCAGCAAATGCTACGCCATCCTCTATATTTTCCACTAACTCTGAAGCGGCGCATGGTTCCCCAATCCGCTCCATCATATCCTTAAATTCCTGGCGCCCTTCTGCATTTCGGATGGTTTCTGCTGTCGTACCAAGAAGCTTTACTCCGTGGCTGTCTAAAAAGCCCGATTCCGCAAGTTCCATCCCTAGATTCAGCCCTGCCTGCCCGCCCATATTCGGAAGCAAGCTGTCTGGCTTTTCCACCTCAATAATTTTCTGGAGCACCTCTACGGTCAAAGGCTCAATATAAACTTTATCCGCAATCTCTTTATCTGTCATAATCGTAGCCGGATTGGAATTCACCAGGATTACTTCCATACCCTCTTCTTTTAAGGAACGGCATGCCTGTGTGCCGGCATAATCAAACTCAGCGGCCTGTCCAATTACAATCGGGCCAGAACCAATTACTAAAACCCTTTTTATCCCTTCAAGCTTTGGCATTATCTGTTTCCTCCTGTCATTTTCATAAACTCGTCAAACAAAAGCTCAGAATCCTTCGGACCAGCATTTGCTTCTGGATGGAACTGCACTGTCTTTACAGGCTTTCCAATATATTCCAGCCCTTCTACTGTTTTATCATTTACGTTAATAAACCAGGGCCTTGCCACTTCTTCTTCAATGGAGTCTGCATCTACTACATATCCATGATTTTGTGATGAAATATAAACCTTGCCTGTCACCAAATCCTTTACCGGATGGTTCGCGCCCCGGTGCCCATATTTCATTTTATATGTCTTTGCCCCATGTGCAAGCGCCATAAGCTGATGCCCCAGGCAAATTGCAAAAACAGGGATTCCTGAATCTGCCAAAATCCGTATCTGCTCAATAATCTCCGTACATTCTGCTGGGTCTCCCGGCCCATTTGTAATCATAATGCCATCCGGTTTTGAATCAATTACTTCCTGTGCATTAAAATCACATGGGTAAACGGCTACATTGCAGCCACGGTTTAGCAGGCAGCGTATAATATTTTTCTTTGTACCGACATCAATAACGGCTATTTTCCTATCTGCAGCCACTTTTTCTGACTGGATATCACCTGGTACATATACTCCCTTATCTTTACAGCTTACCTTTTTTACCACATCTGTTACTTTATATTCTTTTAACTTGGAAAGGACTTCTTCTTTATTAAATGCCTCATTTGTTGTAATCATCCCATTCATCGTCCCTTTTTCACGGAGAAGCTTTGTCAGCGCACGGGTATCAATCCCCGAGATTCCCGGAATATCGTTTTTCTCCAAAAAATGCTGTAATGTATCTTCCGAACGGAAATTACTTGGCATGCGGGAAAGTTCCCGGACAATAAAGCCGTCTGGCCAACCCTTTTTTGACTCCATATCCTGATAGCAAACCCCATAATTCCCAATCAGAGGGTATGTCATTGTTACAGCCTGTCCTGCATAACTTGGGTCGGTAAGCACCTCCAAATAACCTGTCATAGAAGTATTGAAAACAATTTCACTAATTATCTCTTTTACCTTCCCAATACTCTTTCCCTCAAACACGGTCCCATCTTCTAAAATAAGAAATGCCTTCATCATTAAATTTCCCATTCCTTTCCATTGAGTTCTAATATCATTTCTGCTGTTTCCACCATATTGGTAGCGCTATCCATACTTAACTTCTGAATATAGTGATGTGCTTCCTCTTCTGTCATCTGATTGCGCTCCATCAACAATTCTTTTGCAGCAGTAATTGCCCTTTTTTCCCCGTCTGTCCGGGGCTTGGGCCTGCTTTTCTGCTTCTTGCGCCAACGGTTATACTGAACCATCATCATTTCCAACGTATTCAGCAAATCCCGTACCTTAAACGGCATGGCAAGCGTCAAAAAATCTCCCGAGCCGCCTTCCGCAAGCTTTGCAGGCGATGCCAGTAAAAGCATCTGAAATCCTTTTGGCAGGTAATCATTCAATTCCATATAATGCATATCTGTAAGCCGGTATCCGCAGATTACAATTCCGCCATCCAAGCGGTTAACCGCATCAATCACCTGTGAACCACTATCGCAGGTAATCCGTACATCATAACCATTTTTCAAAAGGAGTTTTTGTAAATTCTTCGCATCATTTCGTTTCGGAAAAGCGATGATGATATCTGCCATGCAGAAACAACCTCCTATCTTTGAATCATGATGCTTCTATCTTATACAGTTCCCAGATAACGTTCTTTTTCCCATTCCGTTACCTGTTTGCAATATTCATTCCATTCCCTGTCCTTTGTCTGGATCAAATGGTTAGAAATATGTCCCCCAAGCGCTTCCTGAAGAAATGCATCCTTTTTAAACTGTGATACTGCCTCATGAAGTGTACGCGGCAGCTTCTCAGGAACCTCTATCTCTGCTGCAATCTCATCCATGCAGGCAGGCGGCTTTAACGTCTGCTTTATGCCGTCAAGCCCGGCACAAAGGCATGCTGCAATTACTAGATACGGGTTGGAAGCGCCATCCGGGCTCCGTAAAACCACCCTGGCTCCATCCCCGCCAATGGAAGTCAGCCGGATTAAAGGGCTTCTGTTCGTAGAAGACCAGCACACAGACACTGGCGCTAAATACCCTGGTATCAGTCTTTTATATGAATTGACAATGGGATTGTTTACCAAAGACATACTTGCGATATGGTTTAAAATTCCTGCCATAAACTGATAGCCTTCTTCACTGACACCCAGCTTATCCCCCTTATCTGTAAAAATATTCTTTCCATATTTATTGCACAAAGAATACGTATAATGCGCGCCAGATCCCTGCACATTTTCTTTCGGTTTTGGCATAAAAGTTGCATGAACCCCATGGCGTCTTGCCGCTGTCCTAACAACCAACCTTGTCGTCATAATATCATCTGCCATCTTTAAAGCATTGACGTGCTTCAAATCCAATACGTGCTGTGCCGCCCCTTCTGAATGGTAAGAAGATTCTACTTCAATCCCCATATCCGCAAGGAAGAGCACCATGTCACGCCTTGCATTTTCGCCCCCATCGATTGGCCCTATATCAAAATAGCCGCCCTTCTCACTGGTATGATTGGTCGGCTCTCCATTTTCACCCAGGTCAAAAAGAAAAAATTCATTTTTCACTGCGACATCAAGCTGATATCCCATTTCCTTTGCCTGGCTAATCGCTCTTTTCAATATATATCTGCTGTCCCCGTCAAAAGGCGTTCCATCCGGCTTTACTACATCACAGATAAAACGCGCCACTTTGCCGTTTTGCGGACGCCACGGAAAAATAACAAAGGTATCTAAATCAGGAACCAAAAATAACTCTTCATATCCCATTCCCCGGAATCCATCAACCGCGGCACAGTCAAACTTACATCTGCCATCTAAAATCCTGCCAATCTGGTCAACTGTCATTGCCATATTTTTCAAATTCCCTGCGATATCTGTAAACTGCAGACGAATAAATTCAATGTCTTCTTCGTCAATCAGGTTTATGATATCCTCCCTGGAATATTCCGCCATCCAAACACCATTCCTTTCTACATCAATTTCCCGTCTCTCAGCTATACAGCTCACGCCCTAATTACACACTTCATAATATTATACACGTTGTTCCAGTTCCTGTCAAAAGAAAAATAAGACCGTTTGGAAAAGTGGATATTATCACTCATGTTCCTTCTTTTGGACGTAAAAAAGGGCACCGCCAGCGCTGGTGCCCTAGCAAGAATTGCTTCGCAATTCTTGTCGATGACCACTACGTTACAGCGCAATTTCCTATAACATAAAAAAGACACATGGTTTACATTCCTGTTCCATGCGCCTTTACGCTGTTATTCCACTTTTTAATCAACCTGACTATTTATGCAAATTGCATAAGTTCTTCTTCAATCTCCCTCGCATCGTCCATTGTCAAATCTGGATAGCAAACTGGAATTTCCTCAACTGTCAATTTCCCCATTTTTAACATATGTTTAGCATTTTCCCTTAGTGTTTTTTAATATCTTTCGTATAAGTCCTCATAATCTGCTCATCATCAAATAAATTCATCATAATCGTTAGTTACTATTCACAGCCAATCGTAGCCGGACTTAAGGAAATAAAAAATATCT
>CAJUJR010000056.1 GCA_910586605.1 uncultured Lachnospiraceae bacterium
GGAAGATATTTTTTATTTACTTAAATTCTGCTACGATTGGCTGTGAATAGTAACGCCCCATTTGTATCAAAGCCAAGCCTTGAGAATACTGCCTTGTAATCTTCCATTATTCTATGGTAAAATAAGAGATATATATTGTTATTAAGGACAGGAGGGAAATACTATGCAGATACAGGATTACGATATCATTTTAAATTCCTTGCAAGAGACAGGAATTTATGTAATCAGGGAGGATAACCATCAGATTCTGTACTTTAATCAAAGAGTAAAAGAAGTAACCCCAGAGATAGAACTGGGAATGGTATGCCACGAATTATGGAAAGAATCCTGTGCAAGTTGTCCGCTTCAATATATTAAAAATAAAAAAGAAAGCAGATCCATCTGCTATAGCAGCCCTTTTGGAAACCCAGCGGATATAACGGCGAACAGGATTGTCTGGCAGAACAAAGTCCCTGCCTTCTTAATTTCTGTCACTCCCCATATGGAAGGGGCAAATTATACTTACAATGTAATTATGAAAGCAAACCTGACAACAGGGCATTATTCAATTATAAAATCAAATGTAGCAAAAAAAAACAGTTTTGCAGATAGGTGCCCTACCTTACCTGAACTGCTTACAGAATATGTAAAAAGCAGCAATGTCCATAAAAATGATACGAAACGCTTCCTTGAATTTACCCAAATCAACCATTTACTGGCGGAATTAAAAAAGCCAAAAAAAATGGCTGCATTTACATACCGCCATAAATCAGGGCAGGATTACCGCTGGCATACACTGGAAATTGTACCTGATTACAATTATTCTGATGAAAACCAAACAGTAATGTTGTACATCAAAGATATCCATGATATTTATAGTAAAGGACTGGCTTTGGAAGAACTGAACATAAGAAACCAGGAAATCATTGCATCCCTAAGCGAAATGAATTTTGCAATCTATGTGATTGATTTGGATACCGGAATGATGAACCCTGTCCGTGCCGCAAAAGATATTGATGATATTGCCGGGCTAAAAATTACTGACTGGGATGAGATTCTTATAAATAGTGTTGACAGCTTATACCATCCAGATTATAAAGACAAGATACTTCAGACATACTCCCTGGAAGCACTAAGGAAATCACGGGACAATGGCAAACAGAAACTGGAACTTCTCTGCCAGAGAATGATACACTCCGTTTATCACTATGTATCTATTACCACTTACTTCCATGAAAGCAGTTCTGGCAATAATTTTGTAGTAATGGCAATACAGGATGTCGATAAGCGCGCCCGCCAGGAAATCAGGCAGTCACAGGATGACATCCGTATTGCCGCCCTAATAAAATCTAGGTATAGTTATATAAATACTGTAGATTTAACTACCGGCGTATTTGAACAGACTTATCTGGACAACAGCACTACTCCTGGCAGGACAATAAAAGGCGATTATAACGCCTTTATTGAAAAAGCCGTCAAAGAACTGATTTATGAAGAAGATAAAGAACAGTTCCAAAACTATCTACTGCTAGATAACCTGCGGCAAATGGCAAAACAAGAAGAAAGCAGCTCCGAAATTATCTTTGAATACCGCTTAAAAGGTTCTAAGCTTGTCTGGCTGCAAGAACAAATTCTGTTTATCCAGCAAGGCAGCAGTATTATTGCAAATATGCTAGGACGGGATATTACAGAAAAAAAGAGGAAAGAAGCAGAGGAAAAAAAAGAAAAGCAAGACCGGAGCTATATAATAGACAGCATGAGCAGCCTGTTTTTTGCCACATATTATATTGATCTTATCACAGATACCTTCCGCATCATTAAGCAGGTATCTAAATCAGGGAATATTTTAAGCATTACCCAAAACTATAACGAAGCAATCAGCACCTATTCCCAGCACTCTGTCCACCCAGACGACCGTGAAGAATACATTAGGACTATGGGGCTTCCAAATCTGCTGAAATCCTTAACACCGCACCATCCATGTGTAGCAATGGAATATCACAGAATCAGGAAAAGGGACAATGCAATTAAAGAAAATGGCTGGATACGCGCAACTGTTATTCTAGTTGAAATGAATAATGGCGTTCCTACCAAAGCTTTATATGTGGAACAGGATGTTACAGAAAGCAAGCGCAAAGAAGAAAGGGAAGTCAGGATTTTACGGGAAGCCTGTGATGCTGCAAACCATGCAAACGCTTCCAAAAGCGAATTCCTCTCCAGGGTAAGCCATGATATCCGTACGCCGCTCAATGCAATTATTGGAATGACAACGATTGCTGGTTCCCATCTGGAAAACCCTGGCAAGATCTCGGACTGCCTGGATAAAATTATGGTATCCAGCAAACATCTGCTCTCCCTTATCAATGAAGTACTGGATATGAGCAAAATAGAATCCGGGAAGCTGGAACTTACACAAGAAAAATTCAACCTTTCCGACCTTATGCAGAATGTACTTACAATAATCCGCCCAACCTTACAAGCAAAACAACATACGCTGGAATTTTGTATTGTAAAAGTTGAGCATGATGAAGTAATCGGAGATATGTCCCGCCTCCAGCAGGTATTTATGAATATTCTTGGAAATGCAGTAAAATACACACCAGACGGCGGTAAACTGAAACTGGAAGTATTAGAAAAATCCTCTGTATTATACGATTGCAGCTGCTATGAATTTATCTTTGAAGATAACGGAATTGGAATGTCAGAAGAATATTTAACCCATATTTTTGACCCATTCAGCCGTGCAGAGGATACCCGTACCAACAAAATTGAAGGAACCGGGCTTGGCATGACCATTGCACAAAATATTATCCAAATGATGAATGGAAATATTGACATTGAAAGTAAATTAAACCAAGGTTCACGTTTTACCGTTACTGTGTATTTAAAACGCCAGAATACAGAAACCCCTGATATGGAGCCATATAAAGGCCGGAGGGTATTGGTTGCCGGCCAAAACGCCAGCTCTTGTGAGTTCTCCTGCTCTGTCCTTAAAGATATTGGGATAAAAAGCGAATGGATTACCAATGGAAACGAAGTTATAAAGCGTATCCAGGAGGCAGGGCAAGAAAAAGAGCATTTCTTTGCAATAATAATTGACCAGAAATTGCAAGATTTGGATGGAATACAGCTTGCGGAAACTATCAAAAAGAAATTTGGGAAACAGGCGCCCTTTACCATTTTATCTGTTTCTGACTGGGACAGTGAAAAAATGGACTCACACTATGAAGGAGTTGACGGCCTCATTTCCAAACCCCTCTTTAAATCCAGGCTATTGTATTTACTCAAAAATATTGTGGAACAAAGATCCAAAAAAAATTCTTGTGAAGAAGAAATTTCACCAGAACAGGCTTTCCATGGGAAAAGAATCCTATTAGTAGACGATATTGAAATAAACCGAGAAATTGCCTCAGAAATCATTGGATCTATGGGAATCACGGTAGAAACAGCATCCGATGGCAAAGAGGCTCTGGATAAATTTGAAGAAATGGGCACAGGATATTACCAATTGATTTTTATGGACATACAAATGCCCGTTATGAATGGCTATGAATCGACAAAAGCAATCAGAAAATCAAAACAGGCAGACTCAGGGACAATCCCTATTATTGCCATGACTGCCAACGCATTTACGGAGGATATCATAGCAAGTAAACATGCCGGAATGAATGAGCATATTGCAAAACCACTAAATATAGACCAGCTTATAGGCTGCCTGAAACGTTTTCTAATATAAATTTTACATGGGGGATAATTTTTATTCCCTGCCTTGCCCAGGGGATGGAGATGGGGAAGCTTCCCCATCTCCGCTTCTGTTAAAAGATAAGTTAGATGCTGTACGTTTAACAACATTATAATCATAGTTCCCTTTAACTGTTATCCCATTATCTGCATTTGCTGCAAAACCGATTCTCAGTACATCATTTTCTTTTGACATCAGGCTGTAAACTACCGTACCCTGCTCCTGAAATGTAATCTTCTCCCCATATTGGTTAAATACATCCGCAAGCTGCTCTGCCCCGTCCTCATGCTTATAATATACAGACTTCCTATCCGTATCGAAGACCACAAAAGTCTGCGCTTTCTTCCCATTATAAATTAACTGTGCATAGCTATCTGTTTTCCCCCCTTTTTCATCCGTTAACCATAATAAATCACAATAATACCCTTCTATCCCATCAAATTTTTTAGGTCTGTCCCCTGGTGAAGCAATCACTGATTGTATCGCCTCACTCCCGGTATCATCACGCTTTGTAGTTACCAGGATATCTCTCCTGCCTTTCTCATTATCCAAAGAATGCTCCTGCGTCTCTCCTGACTTAGAAAATTCTGTTCCCTTTTTATAGGCTTCTAAGCCTTCTTCTGTCATATCCCGTTTTTCATATGTGCCCTTCTCTTCCATCCATACATAGTAAAGCATCTTTTCATTTTCTGGCACAATAAATATATCGTCAATCTCCTCCGGGTTTTCAAAATAAATAGAATTTCCCAGTTCTGCCTTTCTGTCAATGGCCATAATCTCCCTACACGTAACTTCCAATGATTTGCTTTCTATGCTTACAATTGCATATATATAGGCAGCCAGCCCTGCATCATCCGCCATCTCTTCTGGCAATTCTGCTGCCTGCCCAATTACAATTTCCTTTGATCCATCTCCATTATAATCACTGATGCATAATGCTGTATCCTTTGAAAACCTTTGCTTTCCCTTTCCAATCTCTGGAAAAAGGGTTTCTATTGTACAAGATCCTATCCTGTTTCCAACGGAATCATACATCCTAAGTACAAAATCCCCTACATACTCTTTTTTGCCCTCTTCCCCAGAAATCATCTCCAACTGTATAACACGGCTCAGCCCCTCCGGAGAAACAGTCCCCATTTTGGTAACTACCACCGTATCACTCTTCAAAACCTGCTTTTCGGAATTTGCTGAAGAATTCCCTTTTCCCCATGTCCCGCCATCCCATGCTGCTTTCATAGGAGCCAAGAAAAAACAGAAAATTACCATAACAGAAAGCAAAAGGACAGCGGCAAACCTATCCCTTTTCAGGCTTCGGCTTTGATATAACATACGGTATGCCCTTTTTTCTATATTTCCTTCTATTACGCCTGGAAACAATAAAATTCCATTATCTAATTTACTTTTTCTACTTACCGTCCCTGACAAAGTTTTATTAAAATTCAATATGCCCTGGGCATATTCTTTCCGCACGTTTTCAGTTTTTCTATGCACTGTTTTTTCATCTGCAGCCATCTCCATATCGGATTTCCACCAAAAATAGTACAGCCACATCACCGGATTAAACCAGTGGGCTGTCAGAACCAGCCCTGCCAGGACAGAACGGACGCCTGCAAAACGGTGCGCCTCCATATGATGCAACAGCCAGCCCATTTCCTTTGCCTGAAACCCTTTTGGCAAATAAATCTTTTTATGTAAAAAACCCCGGTTGACAGGCACAGAAAGCCCTGAAGATTCATAAATGCCATCCCCAACCTGAGTTGCTTTTTTAAGTTCTTTACGAAATCGCCTGTTAAAAACTACAGACAAGAAAAAAACGACTGCTATCCCCATTACCCAAATTATACTGCAAACCTTAAATGCCCCTGTTGCTGATACCTCACCCTGATATATGGCACGCCAGCTACTCATAATCCCACCTGTTTTTCCCACCACAGACAATCCAAGATTTGCCAAAAGCAGGTGGTACTTCCTGTTTAATAGCGGAAACAAACATAGTGCGCTGGATAACGCAACTGGGCATATACTCCGCAGATAAAATAGTCTCCATCCCCATATTGTATATTTCTTATCATAATTCCGCAAAAGAAAGCGGAATGTTGTAATAACTGGCAAAAGAATTATCATTAAAATCCCTAAAGATAGTACGGTATAAAAAATACGAAACAGCCAATCCATAGATTTCCCCTTTCTGCCACTACATGTTACACTTCCATTTTACAGTATAATCAATAAAAAGAAATTTGGCTATCCCTTTTTTCTGGTAAAGCATTACCTTGCCATTTTACCAAATGCTGGCTATAATGAAGATACCATATAATTTGTGTTTGGTGTAATTATGGGGAATCCCAAATATTGTAAACCTTTTTGGGAAACAATATTAGATATTAAAATTCCCCATTTAGAATACCCAAAATTACAAGAAACCCGATAACACCCCGCCCGGTTCGGCTACTGCCGCACCCAAGAAGAACGCAAAACCAGCGTTCTTCACACTTATAACCGGCATGATTTCCTATAAATACAAATATGGAGGACAATATGAAAGACGGATTTATAAAAGCTGCTGCAATTACACCTACAATATCTGTAGGCGATACAGAATTTAATACCTTACAAATTATAAATGGGATGAAATCCGCACACACTGAAAAAGCAAAACTGGCGGTTTTTCCAGAACTTTGCTTGACTGGGTACACCTGTAATGACCTCTTTTTACAAGATATCCTGTTAAAAAAAGCATTACAGGGCCTAAAGCAGATAATAGACGCATCGGCAGGAATGGATATGGTTATCGTAGTTGGTTTTCCATTTTTCCTGCACAATTCCTTATACAATGCCGCTGCCGTAATACATGAAGGCATCCTTCTTGGCATTGTCCCAAAACAGAACATCCCTAATTATTCAGAATTTTATGAAGGGCGCCACTTCTCTGTGCCAGCTTCCGGCAACGAAACAATACAAATAAATGATTTAGGGAAATCCGGATACCATATCCCTTTTGGGACAAACCTGCTTTTTTGTGCTGAAAACTTTCCTTTATTCAAACTTGGGATTGATATCTGCGAAGATTTATGGATGCCAATCCCTCCTTCTTGTTGCCATGCGCTTGCCGGGGCAACTATAATTGCAAACCTTTCTGCAAGTGATGAAATCACTGGAAAAGATATTTACCGGCGTGAATTAGTATGCAGCCAGTCAGCCCGTCTTGTCAGCGGATATATCTATGCTGATGCAGGGGAAGGTGAATCTTCTACAGATTTAGTATTTTCTGGGCACAACCTAATTGCAGAAAATGGGAATCTTTTAAAAGAAACATCCCGCTTTAAAAATGGTATTATCTGTAGTGAAATTGATTTAGGTAGGTTGATAAGTGAACGTCGCCGTATGGGCACCTTTTTATCTGTCCCGCCAGAAAAAGAAAATTACCAGCTAATCACCTTTTCTTTCCAACAGATAGGAGATACTTCCCTGTCACGCACCTGGCCACAAACTCCATTTGTTCCACAAGATAAAATAGGCCGTGACCGCAGATGTGAAGAAATCTTAAGCATCCAGGCAATGGGGCTGAAAAAACGCCTGAACCATACAAACTGCAGCAATGCTGTAATTGGCATTTCCGGCGGCCTGGATTCTACTTTAGCGCTCCTTGTCACAGTAAAAGCATTTGATATGCTTGGCCTTGCAAGAAGCGGCATCCTTGCTGTTACCATGCCTTGTTTTGGCACAACAGGCCGCACCTACCAAAATGCCTGTGAACTCACAAAAATCTTAGGCGCTACATTAAAAGAAGTCCCTATCCATGATGCCGTCCGCCAGCATTTTTCTGATATTGGCCATGATAGCTCTGTCCATGATGTAACTTACGAAAATTCACAGGCTAGGCAGCGCACATTGATTTTAATGGATTTGGCCAACCAAATTAATGGTATGGTAATTGGTACTGGCGATATGTCAGAACTTGCGCTTGGCTGGGCAACTTATAACGGCGACCATATGTCCATGTATGGCGTCAACTGCTCGGTACCAAAAACTTTAGTCCGCTACCTTGTACTTTTTTATGCAGAAACAACTTCCGATAAAAAACTGCGTGATATCTTAATGGATGTCCTTGATACGCCCGTAAGCCCGGAGTTACTGCCGCCAAAAGATGGAAAAATATCGCAGAAAACAGAAGAGCTTGTAGGACCATATGAACTGCATGACTTTTATTTATACTATATGATGCGCTTTGGATACACGCCATCCAAAATCTATCGGCTCGCTTTATGTGCCTTTGCCGGAATATATAATGAAAAAACAATATACAAATGGCTCTGTACCTTTTACCGGCGCTTTTTCTCCCAGCAGTTTAAGCGCTCCTGCCTGCCAGACGGCCCAAAGGTCGGCAGCGTAGCATTGTCGCCGCGTGGGGACTGGCGTATGCCAAGCGATGCTTCTGTAAACTTATGGATGAAAGATTTGGAAAGCATAAACATCTAATTCTTTTTATCAAAACGGAATCTGTGCCATGCGCACCTGGCACAGCCCGTTATAGAAAAAACGTGCGCAGAAATGATGGAAAGAGTGAAAGAAAAAAGAGGAAAGGATAATATGCAAACACACAACTTTCACCCTTTGTGTTTGCGCCCCAAATGAAAATGCTTGCATTTTCATTTGGGGCTTGGTGCAAATTATGAATATATCAGACATGTTAGAAGGAAAAACAGCAATCGTAACAGGGGGTACAAGAGGGATAGGCTTTGGGATTGTCCGCAAATTCCTGGAAGCAGGCGCAAATGTAGCGCTTTTTGGCTCACGGCAGGAAACGGTTGATAAAGCGCTAGAAAAAATCAGGGAAGAAAAACCTGACGCTTCCGTCATGGGACTTTATCCATCACTTGAAAATTTTGAAGAAGCAAACAAAGCAATACAAACAGTAAAGGAAGCCTACGGCCAAATAGATATTCTTGTAAATAATGCTGGTATCTCTGCAAGAGACTCTTTATATGACTATAATCCAGATGAATTTGAAAAGATAATGGCTTTAAATGTGAATGCAGTATTTAACTGTTCCAAATCAGCAGCAGCAATTATGAAACAGCAGGGCGGCGGTTCAATCGTAAATATAAGTTCTATGGTAAGTATCTATGGGCAGCCTGCAGGCTGCGGGTATCCGGCCTCCAAATTTGCCGTAAATGGGCTTACAAAATCTCTTGCCAGGGAACTTGGGAAAGACCAAATCCGGGTAAATGCCGTAGCGCCTGGCGTCACCAGGACCGATATGGTGGCAGCTCTCCCAGAAGATATGGTACAAAGGATTTCCTCAACTATCCCCCTAGGCAGAGTTGGGGAACCTGAAGAAGTTGCAAATGCAGTGCTGTTCTTAGCAAGCGACCTTGCCAGTTATGTAACAGGGGCAATATTATCTGTTGATGGGGCAACGCAAGTTTAAGTTTCCTGTAAGCAGAAAAAAAGGGCACCGCCAGCGCCGGTGCCCTTGACCACTACGTTACAGCGCAATTTCCTATGGCATACTGATTACTTTGTAATAACATCTTCCAGTGCCTTACGCCCGGCAGCTTCATTTTCTGTCCAGCTTAAACATTCTTCATAACCATAATTCTTACATATTACAGGCGGCGGCAAACACACCTTAACAATACAGTTCTTTCCCCAATGCAAAAGAATAGATAATCCGTTCCGATACCCTCCTTCCCGTCAGCCGTTCCAATGCTTTTGCATAATAATCAAGCTGTACCCTGTACTTTTCTACCAGCTTCTGTTCCTGCCCTTTTCCTGCAAAATCGGTTTTATAATCCACCAGCACAATTTCCTCCCCCTCAAAGAAGAAGGCGTCAATAATCCCCTGTATCATAATCATTTCTTCCCTGTCCTGCCCTCCATATACCTCGTCTGCACCCAATCCCAGCATAAACGGCTGCTCCCGGTAAAGACGCCCTTCCAGGTCTGCTTTCTGCATGCGCTTTCCAAGCCCTGTATTACTAAATGCAACAAATTTCCCTGCATCCAGAAGTTTTGCCTCATGCTCTTTCATATAGCCAGTTTTTACCATCTCCTGGAAATACTCCCGGAACTCTTTTGCCGTCATCCTGCCTTCTGATGCCCTTTTATATGGAAAATGTTCCATTACAAGATGGTACAGCGTCCCTCTGGCTGTACTGCTTACCTCCTTCTCTTCCTGCAAAAAGGAAGGGCGTGGAACCTCTATTTCGTCCATATCAGAACGCAATTCCTGCTGCATCCTTTCTTTCCCTTCATACTGTAACGGGACAGTTTCCTCTTCACTAAGCGCTTCCGCACGCTGTACAGACTGGCGTTTCAGCTCTGAAACTGATAACTTCACAGGGAGAGATTCAGAAGTATGGTAAGGATATTGATAGCAAAGCTGCTCCTCTAATAAATCATGCATTGATTCATCATAAACCTTTTCTGTATCCCAATCCCGCAACCTACGGTACTGCATTACATCACTTTCCAGTGATTCCTTTTCCTCCAGAAGGACCGTTTCCGGAAAATAGAGTTCTGCCGTAAACAAACTGTCCCTGCCATAACTGCTAAATACCTCCCGTCCCCCTTCTTCAGACAGATACTCCTGAAAAGCCGCCTTTATTGGTTCCCTTTTGCAAAGAGCGGGCAAAATCCAGTCAAAATATGTCCGCGCGCTGGAAAGCTGCGAAAAATTCAAAAATCCTGCCTTTGCCATCCATCTCTCTAGTTTCTTTCCCAGCCCAGAAGCCGTCCCCGTTATAATAAGCTGTTCTTTTGCCCTAGTTAACGCCACATATAAAATACGGATTTCCTCAGCAAGCGTCCCCAAGGTAATCTGGTTGGCCATCAGCCTCTTTAAAAGCGTTGGCTGTTTCACACGAAGGCCCAAATCCACAAAATCACATCCTACCCCATAATCCCCGTCAATAATTGTCCCCTTCCTCGCATCCATCAAATTGAACTGTTTCCCCATGCCTGCCACAAACACAACTGGAAATTCTAGCCCCTTGCTTTTATGGATTGTCATAATACGGACTGCATTTGTATTTTCACCATTTACCGATGCCTCGCCAAAATCAACATCTGATTTTTTCAGGCTTTCAATATACCTTGTAAAACCATACATCCCCAGATGTCCATTCTTTGCAAATTCAATGGATTGCTGCAACAAGATATCAAGGTTTGCACGCCTTTTTTCCCCAGAAGGCATTGCCGCCATCAAATCGTAATATCCTGTTTCAAAATAAACTTTCCGTAAAAGTTCATAAACAGAATGTAATTTTGCGAATTTCCTGTAATCCTGCAGCTTTTCCAAAAAGCAAGACAACTTTTCCGATAACTCCAAAGATATGTTATCTTCTTTCCCACAACTTAAAAAAACCTGTACTTTATCCCAAAAGTCCAGCCCTTCTTCCATCGTCCCAATCCATGCCAGCTCTTCATCCGTCACCTGGCACAGACAGGAACGGAGCGCCGCCACAAGCGCGATATCCTGCCTTGGGTTATCAATAATATCAAGCAGGTTCAGAATAGTTTCCACTTCCAAGGAAGTAAAATACCCTGTCTTTGTATCTGCATAAGCCGGTATCCCCATGTCATTTAAAACTTCTATAAATTCCTCTGACCATCCGGAAAGGCTGCGCAGCAAAATTGCAATATCCCCAAATTCTACTGGACGGAAACCATTTTTCCCTTTTATATAAAGAGGGGCTTCCCCCTGCACCATACCCTTTATCTTTTCCCCAATTACTGTTGCCTCCAACGACTTTTTCTGTAAAAATACATCCTCGCTTTTTTGCTCTATCACAATCACTTCTGTTTTTCCGGCAATGCGTTTTCCTGCTTTCCCGATATCTTCCGGGTTTCCAAACTCTGCGCCTGTTACAAGCTTTGCTGCTTCATCATAGGCAATGCCCCCTAAACTCTCCTGCATCAACTGTTCAAAAATATAATTTGCTGACTCCAGCACGCTTCCCCTGCTCCGGAAGTTCTTATGTAAATCAATTTTTTGGAAGGGACCTTTCCCCACGGTATAGCTTTGGTATTTCTCCAAGAAAAGCTCCGGCCGCGCCAGGCGGAACTTGTAGATACTCTGTTTTACATCTCCTACCATAAATAGATATGGCTTCTTTTCGGGCGCACGGCAGAGGCTCGTAAGCAAAAGTTCCTGGATATAATTGCTGTCCTGGTATTCATCCGTTAAAACCTCTTCATAATATTCTTGTAGTTCCAGAGCCGTTTCACTTGGATGGACTGTCCCGTCCTCCTCCTTTTTTACAAGAATTTCCAAGGCAAAATGTTCCATATCTGCAAAGTCCAGAATCCCTTCCTCCCTCTTCTTTTCAGCAAAAGCGCGCCCAAACTCCAATGTCAGGTTAACAAGTTCCTTGACAGCAGGCGCCATTTCCTGTATATCTAAAAGCATTTCTTCTGGGCACTGGTAAAAAAAGCGTTCCCTTAGCTTTTCCACACCTTTTTTTAGATAGGTTTCCCGCAAATTCTTTACTAACTCTTTCTTTTCATTATTTACCTCTTTACTTCGGACTGCCTTTAACCTGGCAGGATTATAAGTTCTAAACACCTGATAATATTCCTGGTAACTCCCTGCTTTCTGTACTTTCTCTAAAAAGGCAATATCTGACAAAACAGCATCTTCATACGCCCGCGGGCCATCCCCTTCCCGGCATTTTTTCAAAGCCTCCTTTGCCATCAGCAGATATTCCCCAATACAGGCATCCAGATATTTTAAAAGCTCTGCCATCCATTCTGTCTGCTCCATTTCTTCCAAAGTTTCAGCATAATAAAGCTTGCTGCATCTTTCCAGCCATTCTTCCTTCCATGGATAACTTGTTGCAAGACTGTCAAGGGAAAGCACCATTTCCTCAATCGCATGATCCGTCCTTCCCACAGAAAACATATCTGTGAACCGTAAAAATCCTTCCTTCCCCTGTTCACGGGCTTCCCGATATTTTTGTTCCAGCAATTCTGCCAATAAATCTTGTTTCATTATCTCTAAATCTGTTTCATCCCCAACCCGGAAAGAAGGATCCAGATGGATTACATGAAAATAATTTTTAATCACCCACTGGCAAAAACTATCTATCGTAGTAATCTGAGCTGTATGCAACAGGCTTGCTTGTTTCTGGATATGCTGGTTTTCCGGCTCTTCACGGAGTTTTTCCTCAAGCGCTTCCCCAATCCTTGTCCTCATTTCTGCTGCCGCCGCTTTTGTAAATGTTACAACTAGAAGCTTATCAATATCTTTTGGGGAATCTCCCTGTGTAATCTCAGTAATAATCCGCTCCACTAATACTGCTGTCTTTCCTGAGCCTGCTGCCGCCGAAACCAGGATATTCCTGTCCCGCAGCTCAATTACCTGTTCCTGTTCCTCTGTCCACTTCGGCCTTCCCATCATTTTCCTCCCTGATTCTAGTACCTTTAATTTTATGTATATTTCATATGAATGACTGATTTTCTATTTCTCATTCTCTTGCCGTATTCGATCCAAAACCTCACTATCACCCAGCTTTTCAAGAATCCGGTAAGAATTCCCTGCAATTCTCGTATCAAAACGGCAAATACTATGGTAAGGGCAATATCTACAGGCTGTTTCATCCGTCTTATCTTGCTTCCGGTAAGGGTTTACTTTAATTGTACCCTCCATAATCTCCCTTTGAATCTGCTGCAGCTTTCTTTCTGTATAGTCCATCAAAACAGCAAACTCTTCCGTAGTCACTGTTTTAGAAGTCTTTTTTAACATACCATCCTTATTTGTTGCAAAAGGCAGGATATCCGAAGACATATTGGCAGCAAGCCTTCCATCCCCTGTCTGAAATACCGAATCCAACGATGGCAGAACAGGGTCGTCCTCATTTAATATACCATCCATTTTAAGGCCTTCTAAAATTGCCTGTTCCACAGCCGCGGGCTCTGCTTTCCCTTCCACCATCGGATCGTCAATATTATAATAAAGCACCCCTGCCGGTATCACAAGCTTCCTTTCCCTTTCCCTGCCATCCTCTACCCCGGCTTTCAGGTAAATCATAAGCTGCATCTGCAGCCCATAATATAAATCAGATAAAGAAATAGATTCTTTACTCGTTTTATAATCCACAACCTTAAGATAAACCCTATCTTCCTTCTCCATCTTGTCAATCCGGTCAATCCTTCCAATCAGCCGGAATTTACTGTCCTCATCTTCTATTTCCCGGACAATATTATCTCCTGTCACTCCATGCAGGATTTCAAAAGAAATCTCACTGTCAACCGTTTTAAAAAGCCCCCGCTCCATCTGTTTTGTAATTGCCCAGACACTCCGCACAAGAAGCCTCCTAAGCCTTGTAATCAAATATGCATCTCGCTCTGTACTATAGAGAAGCCCATCTTTATACCGCCCGGCAACTTCTTTAATACATCTATCCGCACGTTTCTGCTGCTCTTCTTCGCCTATATCCTGCCAATTTTTACCTTCCCGTATCAAATTCTTTGTATACAATTCCAAAGCCTCATGGACAATATTTCCAATGTCAAAAAAAGCCACCTCATGTTCTGCCCTTTCCTTTAAATGAAGCCCATATCTCATAAAATATGAAAAAGCACAAGCCGCATACCGCTCAAACTGCGATGTACTGCCTGTCAGGATTTCATGGTACAAAGCTTTTACAGCCGCCTTAGAAAGCTCTGTCTTCTGCTCTCTGTAAAAAGCCGCCCCAATCAAGCTTTCCAACACTTTTCTGCGTGTTTCATCTGACTTATAAAAACTAAATATCTCTTTCCATTTTGCCTTGCTATAATCCTTATTCCGAAGCCCTTGTATTAAATAATCCTTTCCAAAATTATTTCCCAAGAAATAACTATCATCCTGCCGTCTTTCTTCTGCTTCAACAGAAAGTTTTGGAAAAATCTTCTGAACCCTTTCTATAATATAAGCCGGGTTCTGTTGTTTCCCATCATTTCCCGTTTCACAATATGTCAAGTATAAATGTCTGGAAGGCTTTGTCAGGTTCAAGTAAAGATAAAACTGGGCTGTATAAACATTTTCCCGAATTGTTGGAGCAAGTTCAAACTCCTGTTCTGCCAGGAACATCCTCTCTGAATCTGATATTACGCCTCCATGCCTCCCGGTATTTGGGATATTGCCATCATTCATCCCAAGGAAAAAAAGGTATTTCACATCAGCAAGCCTGCTTCGGTCCATATCGCCAATTACCACCTGGTCTACCCCAGGAGGAATCAGGCCAATCCTTGCCTCACAAAAACCGGTATCCAAAATTTCCTTAAACTCCTTTAAGTTCATTTCTTCCGCACCAAGAAGCTCCACCAGACGCTCTAACACCTCCAGGACAATTCCATATACCTGGCTGTATTCCCTCGCCAGCGCAAGCTCATTTTCTTGCTCAAATTGTTTTACCCATTTTTGGATTTCTATAAAATACTGCTGCCGTTCCATCCACTTGCAAAGTTCTGAAGCAAAAACGGTAACCGTATGTTTTCCCTTCCCAACTGCCTCATAAAATTCCCCAAGCTGTTCCACAGTCTCCAGGCGGATTGTATCAACCAAAAGGCCCACCCTCTCCAAAACTTCTTTTGGAGCATGATAGAAAGCCCTGCTGCAATCCCATACCTCAAGCCACTTTTTGTAGCCTCTGATTCCTGTTGCACGCAAAAAATTGTCCAGAAGCTCAACTTGTTCCTCTTTTGCCTTGCTAAAAAGGCTTTTATGATAAGAAAGCACTTTTTCCGGCTGGAAATTACTTAAAAAAATCTCCAGCACAAAATCCAGCATCTCTACAAAAGGATTTGCAAAAATACTCTTTTTCTGATCCACAAAACAAGGAATTCCTGCCTGTTCAAAAATCTCCCCTGCAAGCGCCCCATAAACCTCTAAATCTCCTGTTACAACAGCAATATCCCTATAACGGCAAGTCCCATGAAGTAAAATACTACGTATTTTCTCTGCTGCAAAAGCAGCTTCCGCTTCCGGCTGCTTCAATATATGGACCGAAATATCTTCTATCTCCTTCCCAAAAGGCAAAACCGGATAGCGGAACAAGCTTTGTTCCAACGCCTCAATCCCCGGCGCTTCCACAAAACGGGTTTCCTCCCTCTTCTCTCCCGTCCAGATTTCAGGGCATACTTCCGTCTTAGTTTCCTGTGCAATCTTACGCATATGATAAATTGTTTTCTGGCTCATATAGAAAAGGCCATGTTTTGCCCCAACCTTTACAACAGATTCCCTCACATCCATAGTTACAGACAAGTATACCTTCCTCGCCGTACAAAGAAGCTGCCTTATAAACTGATACTGTGTTGGCGTAAAACCTGTAAACCCATCCAGACAGACAATACTATTGCGTAAAATAGAAGATTCCTGCGTCACTTTTGCAAGCACCGTAAGAATTTCTTCTGAAGTAATATAATGTTTATGTAAATAATCTGTAAACCCTTTATAAATAACTTTAATATCAGAAAGCTTCTTTGATAACGCCGTATGCTTTTCAGATGCGCGAATCATTTCCTCTATCGTTTCTTCCTCTGCACCATACTGCAAAAGCTCTGACAAAAAAGATTTAATTTCCTGCACATATCCTTTTTTATGTATATTTTTCCCAAAATACTCCAACTCGCCTTCCAGGTTATTCAAAACCTTTTTTAAAATCATCGTCTTTCCCATATCATCCAAAACCGGAAGGTTATTTGCCCCTGTTTCAGCAAAAACCCGGAAAGCAAGGCGGAGAAAACTCTGCACATCAATATTTAAAATCCCCTTTGCCTCGCTTATGCAGATAAGTTCCTTCTGTGTTTGCATCGTAAACTGCTCTGGCACGATAAAAATATACTGGCGGTCCGGAAACAGTTTTGCCTCCTCTGTTACCAAATGCTGCAAATAATATGTTTTTCCCCTTCCAGAACCGCCAAGGACAAATTGTAATGACATAGCTTCCTCCATTTCGTACCTTTTTATTTATGTATTTTTAAGGAGCTGAAACCCTGTGCTCCTGCATCATTGTGCTTACCGCTTCAACAATTAGTTTTTCTGTATATTGTGATTCCTCTGATAATGCAATTTCTTCCACAGAATTTCCTGCCGCGAGCTGTTTTGATATCTTTTCCACAGTCGGTTCCATCAATGGATACATCGCAGACACACTTTCATCCAGATTCACCAATTCCACTGATTTAACACTTTCCTCATCCAGTGCAAGCTGGATATTTACAGCAGCATCCCCGATTTTAATTTCCTTTGTATAAACGCCTGCTTGATATACCTGTTCTGCATTGCCTGGTACAGAAGCAGATTCCTTTTTCCCGCCCTTCCCGGGCCAGAACATAATAAAAAGCAGAATAAGCAATATAATGCCAAGGCCGACAAAAATTGCGGTATAAATCAATTCTTTCATCTGTAGGATAACAATTCTGGTTCTTGACATGGCTACCTCCATCTTACTTTTCCGTCATTAACTTGTTACAACTTACAGCCTCCCGCACACTGGCAACTGTAAATGTAACCCTCTTATTACCATTATATTATCCTACCTAAAATCTTATGACATCCAATACATGTATTTTTAATCAAAAAGCACACCAAGGCAGTTTCCTATTAAGCAAAAAAGAATGCAAAGCAATTTCAGACATATTTCCATATCCGAAAAACACTTTACATCCACTCCTTAATCTTCATTGGAAGAATTCTCCCTTGTCTCATTTTCATTCTCTATGATACGGAACGCCTGTATTGCAAACCCGCTAATTGCAAGCATAATACTTGCCGGGCCAATTAATATCCCCAAAAATTGTGTTACAAAATTCCATGCAAAAACAGCAAGCAGTAACAATAACACCAAAATCAAAAAAATTGTCTTTACAAAGAATTTGATTGTAATGGAATAAGAATTACGTAATGTATTAATAATGGAATTCTCATACCGTGCTTGCAGAGGAAATGCATAAACCAGATGCATAAAGGCCATAATCCCGGCAACAATCCCAAAAACAAGGTAGATTGTACTGCTTCTGCCTAATGTTTCTGCTGCATGATAAAACTGGAAATCAAGCCAAATTGCATAAACTGCAATTAACGCAATAATACCAATCACCATTCCCTTTTTAAAGTTCTCACGGTACGCCGCAAAAAATTCATTTCCAATATAGCCTTCCTGGTCGTCTACCATCCGCAATGTAATCGAAAAAACTGCTGTTGTAGCCGGCCCAATAAAAACCAGCGGGATAAAACTTAAATAACGGTACGCCCCCAGGCCATTTTTTACAAGAAAAAACTCAACTAAAAACATTGCAATCGGCCCACCTGCCAACAGCCACATAAAATTCAATTTTAGCATATAGCTATTCAACTTTAAAAAGGGAATAAATGGCATCATCAAGAGAAGAAAAATTATGAAGAGAATTCCTTCAAACCATCCCTCAAAAAACTCACCAGTCATTGTAGTACCATACT
>CAJUJR010000057.1 GCA_910586605.1 uncultured Lachnospiraceae bacterium
TTAAGGGCGTAGGATTGCCCAGGGAGGAATGTCTTCTATAATTTTTGTCAGAATATAAGCAAGGCAAAACTTTCGCTTTCTACAGAAAATATATAATACGGTCAGCTTCTCATGCCGCACATTACAGAAAACATACAGAGGGAAGATATTTTTTATTGATATTTGGCTGCGATTGGCTGTGAATAGTAACTTCGTTTAACATAAGCTGCTGCTTTGTTGCAATTGATAGCTTTTCTGGAAGGTTTTATGTATGGCGGTTAATAACTAAATATGGTAAATAACAGAATATTTACAGGATAAATTAGGAATACTATCATTGAAAAATATGAGCTATAACGGAAAACTGCAATAGAATAGAAGCTTATGAAGTCCGTTTTAGCGGAAAAGAGGAAATGCGATGAGTATGTATCAAATCAAGGAAGTAAAGGGAAGGCAGATTATTGATTCCAGGGGAAACCCAACTGTTGAGGCAGAGGTAACCTTAAAGTGCGGAATCAAAGGCAGGGGAGCGTGCCCAAGCGGCGCGTCTACAGGGATTTATGAAGCACATGAACTCCGCGATGAAGGGAAGGAATATCTTGGAAAGGGAGTGAAAAAAGCGGTTGGCAATATTAACAGTGCAATCCAGAGTGCGGTGGAAGGGATGGATGCGCGTGACTGTTATGCGGTTGACCGGAAAATGCGGGAAGAGGACGGAACGCCGGATAAAAGCAACCTTGGCGCTAATAGCATCCTTGCTGTATCAATTGCTGTGGCAAGGGCGGCGGCAAATTGTTTGAATATGCCGTTATACCGATTCCTTGGGGGAGTTAGTGGAAATGTCCTTCCGGTGCCTATGATGAATATTTTAAATGGCGGCGCCCATGCAACGAATACGGTGGATACGCAGGAGTTTATGATTATGCCGGTAGGCGCCTGCTGCTTTACAGAAGGTCTCCGTCAGTGCTGTGAGGTATACCATACATTGCAAAAGCTGTTAAAAGAGAAAAAACTGACAACTTCAGTGGGAGATGAAGGCGGTTTTGCGCCGGACCTTGCGAGTGATGCAGAGACAATAGAATTGATTTTGGAGTCGGTTAAAAAAGCAGGATATGTGCCAGAAAAAGATTTTGTACTGGCTTTGGATGCTGCTTCCAGTGAATGGAAGGGAAAGAAAACAGGGGAATACCATTTACCAAAAAGCGACCGGACAATGAGCACAAAAGAATTAATTGCCCATTGGAAGGACTTATGTGAGAAGTATCCTATTGCTTCAATTGAAGATCCGCTTGATGAAGAGGATTGGGATGGATGGGAACAGATTACAAAGGAGCTTGGGAAGAAAGTGCAGTTGGTAGGGGATGATTTGTTTGTGACAAATACAAAACGGCTGCAGAAAGGGATTGACGCAGGATGCGGCAATTCAATCCTAATTAAATTAAACCAGATTGGGACAATTTCTGAAACAATTGAGGCAATTAAACTTGCAAAGAAGCATGGGTATACTTCTATAATATCCCACCGTTCTGGTGAAACAGAGGATACAACAATTGCGGATTTGGCAGTTGCCTTAAATGCTGGGCAGATTAAAACAGGGGCGCCAAGCAGAAGTGAGCGTGTGGCAAAATATAACCGCCTTATCAGAATACAGGAAGAGCTTGGAAACTTTGGCGGATATGGCGGGCATACTGTCTTTTCAGGCAGAAATAAATAGTGGATACTATTTATGGCCATTTTGCTAAAAGGGTGCTTGCTTGTTAAGCTTTGCACCCTTTTAGCGTTTTAATCGATTCCCTATTTAATTCTTTGCTGCGATTTCTACGTTTTTGATGTCTTCAGGTTTTACTGGTTTGTCAAACAGGCAAGAGACAGTTAATGAATTATCATGATATACCAAGCCGCCGCCATAGGTTTTTGTAGAGTTATCTTTCATGGTTACACGGAACAGGATGCCATTTTCTAAGAATGGTTCAATTTTTCTGTTATCTATGTTATTTGCTTTTGCAGAAATTCCACTGCTGTTTACAAGGTATTTTTTTATATTAAATTGTTCGCTGCCTGCTGGGACAAGAATCCCTTTTTGGACATTTTTGGCAGGGATGTCAAATTCTGCCTGCTCTGTTTTGCCGTTCCATTTTGCCCATGCAGAAATTATTACGCTGCTGTAGTTGGTATTATCATCTTTTTTGGTGGAATCAAAAAGATACCAGTTCCCATTTTCTGAAATATCTGCAAGGAGGCGGATAGAACCGCCGCCCCCGGTTTTTTCATCCCCGCTTTTAAATGTAAGCCCGGTACAAGAATGTTTGGTAAAATGATCAGACAAGGATTTTGTTGCCTTATTAATGTCAAGTTCTTTTTTGCCTTCTTCTGTCTTGGCTTTTACATTCATAATGTATTGTGCACTGTTTTCTGAAAGGAATATATTTTCAACAGTGAATTTATAGTGTTTGGTTTCCATGGAATATTTTTCATTATTTAGGTATGGTTCAATGATATCTGCCTTGCTGCCCCAGATTTTTTGGAAGAGGTTTTCTTTTGCCGCATAAGCGCCAGTTCCGATTAATACAATAATTCCGCAGGCAATAGCTGTTTTTATCACATAGCCTGCCGGCAGGTGGATTTTACCATGCATCTTTTTTTTGCTGCTTGTTCTTTCTGCTTTTTTTGCGTTGATTTTATTGATTGTATTTTCTTCAAAATCTTTTGAAAATTCCAGTTTTTCAAATGCCGCTTTTATTTTAGGTTCTGTCATAATAATCCTTCCTTTCTATGGCTTCAAGGAGTTTTTTCCTGCCCCTTTGAAGCCTTGTTGTTATTGTTGAAATGCTTTTTTGCAGAATTTTAGCAATTTCTGGCACAGGGTATTCTTCGAGATAATACAGTACAATTACTTCCCGGTATTTTTCAGGCAAAGACATAACGGTTTCTAACAATTGTATGTTCCTGTCATTTTGGATGGCTTTTTCTTCTGGTGAGGCAGAAGGGGAAGTTTGAATCGCTTCACCTATGCCTGATTCCTCTAAAGATATCCTTTTTTTATGCCAGGGGCTTCTTAATTTGTTTTTGCAAATATTGATAGTGCTGCGTGCAAGCCATGCCTTTGCATGTCCCATATTTTCAAATTGCATATTTTTGGAAACTGCTTTCAGGAATACTTCCTGTACAGAATCTTCGGCTTCCTGTGTGTTTTTTAGGTAGGAATAGGCAAGATGCAGTAAATCTTTTGAACATGTATGGACAAGTTCGGACCAGTCAGTGTTTTCCATGTAAGCTTTCCTCCTTTCTGCGTAGTGTAAAGATACTGATAAAAGCCCTTTCACTATAAATACACACTAACATAAAGATATGTCTCAACGTTTGCTAAGATTTTCTTATAAAGAATAGAATGGGTTACTATTCACAGCCAAACACGCTCTAGGAAGGAATGTTTTTCTAAATTATTGTAAGATTGACTTGTTAAAGGTTAAATATGCCATTGGCTGCTGCGGAGTTTTTTAAACTGGTAATTAGAGAATGCCTGTTCAATTTCCTGGCAGCCGCGGATGCGTATTGGGAATTGTGTCCCGTTTGTAAGGAAACAGCAGTTGTCCTGGATGGCCTTAATATAATCTGCGTTCACTAAAATCCCTTTATTGATGGATAAAAAGCGGCTGTCTGCCCCTGTCAGTTTTAAGAAACCTGAAACAGTCATACGACTTCGGTATGCAGGGCCATTATTTATTTGGATTTCCAGATAATGGGCGTCGCTTACAACGGAAATGATTTCGTTGATATGGACAGGGATTGTTTTCCGGTTGCAGGTAATTTTAATACAACCAGAAAGATCCTGGGAATATTTTAAAATATCTTTTAGAACATTAAAAATACTTTTATCTGATACGGGTTTCGTCAGGTAATCAAAGGCATGGCAGGAAAAAGCGTCTGGCATAAAATCGCTGCTGGAGGTTAAAAAGACAAGAAATGAGCCAGCATGGTCGATTTCACGCATTTTTCTAGCTGTTTCCACACCGTTTGTCCCTTTCATGCAGATGTCCATAAATACAACAGAATAAGCGCCTGGCTTATAGGTTTCCAGGAATGCATCCCCACTTTGGAAAGAGGATAGCTCCATTGGGATATTGTACTGCCTGCTAAATATATTACAGAATTGCTCTATTTGAGTTGTACAGCACAACTCGTCATCAACTAATGCAAGTTTCATAAATTATCTCCATCCTGTTCCAAACAATAATAAAGAATTATAACATAGAAAGTGGAAGCTGCAAAGGAACTTCTAAAGCTGTGCCCGATAGCACGTTTTTGCCACGAAAAAGACGTTCCTGCCAGAAATATTGTATTATGGTGTTTTTTTATAATAAAATGACAACAATTGGCAGCTGCTTTGCACTATATATTCTGAAGCGGCTGTAGATTATTATAATTAAAGAGAGGATAGAGAATGAAGAGAAGAAAAGCGATGAGAAAAATTGGAGATAGGTGCAGATGGAAATGCAGGGGATATGGCAGGCGTATATTGTGTTTCCTGCTTTGCATGGCAATGTTTTTGCAGGCAGGGGCAGGTATTTCTTTTGCAGCATCAGAAAAAAAGATTTCCTTTATGATGCTGGAATCTTCAAGGATAGGAGAGAGCTTGCCGGAGGGGGATTTTATCTACTTTGGCACGGCTGCTGCTGCTGTAGAGGAGCATGGGGAATATGCAATCCGTATTTACAGGGAAGGCAGCCTTAATAAAAAGGCAAGTGTTTCCATACATACCATAGACATGACAGCGCTCTATGGGGAGGACTATGAGATTGTCAGTGAAACGGTGGAGGGACTTACAGAAACAGGGAATGGGAAAACTCTTTTGGAGGAATATGCAAAAGGGAAAAAAGCAGCAGCAGGCAATCCAGGCAGTTTTTCTGTGGGACTGGAAAGTACAGAAACAAACGATGCTGGCAGTGATAAGGCTAAGGAGGCTGCACGCATCCTGGAAGGGGGCAATAAGGAGACGGAAGGAAATGCTTCTTCCCTTGCGGCTGAGAAAGAGAAGCAGTCAGGAGAAAAGGCGAGGGCAACAGAAGAAACAGGGCACAACAGTATGGCTGATGCCCTGTCTGATGCACTTATAACAGAGTCTATGGAAAATCTTAAAGCTTCCAGTAAATGCAAGGTTACATTCCAAAAGGGGGAAGACGAGAAAATCTTGCGTTTCCGTATTTTGGAGGATGGCAAAAGCGAAGGGACGGAAGGTTTTTCTTTGCTGCTTACAGAGCCGGAAGGGGCGGAACTTTATGGAATTTCAACTGCCGGGATTACAATTCAGGACGATGAAAAGCAGGTGCGTTCCGAAATTTCTTTTGCAAAGCCAGAATACAGTGCAGAAAACGGAAAGGCAACGCTGACGGTAAAAAGGACAGGGGCGGAATATTCGGTCTGCGATATGACAGTCTTTACAAGCAGCGATACCGCAAAAGCAGGTGAAAATTATACAGAACTTAACCAGAGCCTTGCTTTTGCACCATATGAAACAGAAAAAGAGATTACGCTTGATGTGGCAGGAGAAGGGAAATTTTATGTACTGCTTACAGAATTAAAGGCATGTAAAAAAGGGAAGTACACAAAGGCTTCTGTAGAAGTGAAAGGGGAAAACCAAAAAGAAGCTTCTGGGAGAATAGGGGCAAAGGGAGAAAAAAAGGCTTCCAGGGAAAAAACTTTGCCAGGGAAACTTTCCAGAAAAACAGGGGCGTTAAAGCAGGCATCTTCTGGCAGCGATACGAAGAGCTTTTCTATTTCCATTAATAAAAAAGAGTATGTTGTGGAATATAAGATGAATGAAGCAACTGGGAAGATTTTGGACGACAGTTACAGTCCGGCAGTGGAAGTTGGGAAATATTATTTTTCATCAGATAAAGAACATGGCGGAATTTTTGAGTATGGGAGTGTTGGAGGGGATAAACCAAGCTGGCTTGGAAACCGCAGGAGCGAGTATGTTTTTGATGAAAAACAGAAAGACAGGATGGATGTCCAATATGGAAAGGCAGAATATTGTTCCCCTACCATATGGCATGAAGGATGGGCAGAAATTAATACAAAAGAAAAGATACCCGGCCTGTATTACCAGTATTTTACCCCAGATTGGGAATCGACTTCTAGTTCCGGCGGCGGGCAGAAATTCTGCTTTAAAATGGCAAGGGATGAGGATACAGAAGAAAAGAAAGAAGAAAAGAAGGATGACGAGAAAGAAGATGATAAAAAAGATGAGATAGAAAAATATACAGAGGGAAAATATGGCAGGACATGTGACAAAGGCTATATAAAGAATACGTTAATTGAAGGGCGGCTTGCAAGCGTACGCGCCATTGATGATTCTGCCCTGGCGCCGAAATCCTATATGAGGTTTTATGGCATATGTGCGATGTATAAAAAGTATAATATCAAGGTACAGAATGCGTCTGCCAAAAAGTACAGGACAGGGGAGGCGGGCTCTTATATTGAGATGGCGCCCGTCAATATGAGCGTACGCTGTGGTGCGCAGCCAGCCCTTTCCAGCGGCAGTTCCGATTCAAGGGATGTGTATGCCAATACAAGTGATGAAGATACCAACCTGGTATTTAGTGTCGGCGACATGTCATTAAATAACCATTCCGGGAAGTTTGGCTACATTAATGGTTATAAGATAGTGATTGACCCTGGGAAAAAAGAGGACAGGATAGAAGTCAGCTACCCAGAGGATTTTAAGTCCTGGCTGAAGGATGATAAGCAGGATATGAAGAATAAGCAACTATCCGGTCTTGATTTTTCATCGTCTACAGTTAATGGGGAAATTAAAAAGATTGAGCAGGATTTGGGGATTATCCCATATGATAAATACTTTATTGCATGGATTGACAGCGTGCAGAAAGCTGTGGCAGACACTGGGTATGGGTATCAGCAGAACCTTGTCTTTACGCCAAGGATGGAATATTATGATGTGGAAGTAGAAGTTTTGGAAGCAAAAGGTATCAGCACAGATAAGGTGCATTTTAAAGACGCGCAGCTTTCCAAAACAGGGAAATATAAGTTCCATGCAGGCGACAGCATTGAAGCGGAAGTTGTGACAGAGGATGCAGATTCCTATAATGTTGTAGGGTATGAAGTATCTGATAATGCAGGCATTACTTATAATACAATAACAGACGGTTCGGATTTGTTTTTGGAATATAACAGGAGTTATAAAATCCGCCCGGTTGTCACGACGAAGAGCAATGCAGTTGAAGTGCGTTTTGAAAAGGATTCCGGTGCAGAGGATAAAATTGAGCTTCAGGGGCTGATTCCAAAAGATGAGTTAAAAGGGACAGAGTTTGAAGGGAAAAACATTCTGGATTTGAACCCACAGGAAAAGACTGTCCAGAAAAGGGCAGAGCCGGTCAAAGGAAAGGAATATGTTGTCAGGCTTGCACTGAAAAAAGCAGAGGAAGGGGAGTATGTATACAGGCCTTCCGTAAAGCTAAAAACACAGAATACAAAATATGTGGCGCAGTATTTTCCATTGATAGCGGCAGCCTCTGCCTCGGATAATGTGGTAGAGGTTGGGCTTTCCAAAGTGAAGAAATCCTCACTGAAAAAATATCAGGTGAAAGGATGTGTGACGTCTGCTTTTACGCCAATCAGGAGTACAGGGCTGGAGGTTAAAAAACTGCCGGTTGCCGGTTATGTCGTATCAGCCGGGAAGGGGACGCAGAACACAGACAAAAAGGGAAATATCCAGATTGACAGCCTGTCGTCCACAACAGGAGAACTGGGAGAATATTACCTGAATACAATTGTTGGCGTGGAAGGCGACAGGATTCCGTTGCTTCTTTCCAATGGGGTAGTAAATGGCACGGCTGCCGAAGTTGTCTTGTCAAATGGCATTAAAGCGTCTGACGGCGAAGCGTATCAAGTGAACGCAGGGAATATTGAAATCACATATCCTTATGGCGCGCCAAAGGTAACAAGTATCGACTACACCTATGAGAACAGTGCAAACCAGCAGAAACAGGGAGGGAATACTGATAATTCTGTACATATTTATGATGATACGATTACTATCACTGCAAAAGTAAACCCTTACGGCAGGAAAATAAAAGAGGCTGTCTTTACGGTTTACCGTTTTGGTTCCGGGGATGGGCAGTACAGTGCATTTGATGAATACCGTGTCAGGGAAGCGGAAGATAACCCGAATACGTTTCGGTGTGAGATACCTAAGATGACGGAAAACCTGCATAATGGCGACCGGATTAAGGTAAGGTTAGTAGACAGCATGGAGCAGACATTAGAAGTTGGGCAGTATGATGAGGATGGCAAACCGATTTTAGATGACGAAGGGAACCTTGTTGTGGGGCAGTCTTTTGCCATTGAATATCCTGATGTGGATACCGGCCTGCGCTTTTATACAGAAAATGAACTGCAGTCCCCACAGACATATGATTTGGAAAACTGTCCGGCAGCAGATGTGCCATTGCTTGGAAGTTCATTGGGAAGCACAAGCTCCGGCCTGCTGACTTTTGGGAAAATCAAATGGGCGGACAACACAGGTTATACTTTGCAGGTTGGGGTAAATGCATTAATCAGCACTATTCCGGGGATGAATACGTCACAAAAGGATGCTGCACTGAAAAATTTTTCATCTTCGGTAAAGGAAGCGGCAGAGTATAATAGCACGAAAAGATCGATTCCGAAAAATGCAGAAGAAGTAATTTTGAATCTGGCAGGGAAGGAAACAGAACAGACCGATTTATCAAAAGAAAAAGAGACGATGCAGGGTGTTTTAGATGAAATCAGAAGCGATGCCAAAAGCGGGGCGAAGAAAGCTGTTGCAGGCATGAATAAAAGCCCTGCCTGGAGCGTCAATGCCGCGCTGCTTTTAGCATTTGATTTTGTTTTTAACCCGGTGACGGAGGAATATGTGTTCTGCTCTGGCGCTGTCAGTATTGGCGGCAGCTATACGTTTAATAAAACACAGTATGTTGTAATAGAGTGTGTTCCGGCGTTTTTGAACTTTACGGCTACGCTCCAGGCAGATATTTTAATCAGCTATCCGACAGAAAGCGGAAAAAATGCGATGACGGCAGGCGAGTTTAACAGTTATGCCGGAAACCTCACCCAGAAGCTTGCTTCGCCTACATCGAGGATGAACCTGATGTTTTCCGGGAAAGTTCAGCTGGGGGTTGGAATGTGCGGCGTTTTATCAGCAAGGGGGTATGTAACCCTAAAGCTGCAGTTTGACGTCCCAATTTATGAAGCCGGTTCCGGAGGGGTTTTAATCGGGGCATCTGGCGGTATAGGGTTTGACCTTTTGGTTATGTCCATCAACGTTGACGTCGGAAATGTTTTCTATGGGGTTGGCTCATTAAGAAACAAGACAGGATATGATTTTTTTGGCAGCCTGGCAAGCAAGATTTTCAAGGGCCAGGAGAAAACAGGGAAAGACGGGAAGAAAGCTTTTTCAAGGGAAAAGGACACCGTTTTAAAGAAAAATGGCAAAAAAGAACAGCTCCTGCTTCATCCTTATACAGCAGGGACTTCGGATATGGAAAGCTTTGGGAAGGGAAGCAGGCTAAAAAAAGCATCTCCTTCGCTTGCTTCTGTAACAGCATTGCTTGACAATGCTGCAGAGCGTACCCGCCCGAAAATTATTCCGCTTGGGCAGGGAAAGAAGATGATTGTCTTTATTGCAAACAGGGAAGGCAGTGATGGCAGGAATTTTGTCCTGAATTATTCTGTCTATAATGGCTCTTCCTGGTCAAAGCCAGAACCGGTAGCAGAAGATGGCACGGTTGATTCCACCCCGGCAGTTTTAAAGGCTGGAGATAAAGTGGTGATTGCATGGGCGGATGCCTCCCGTGCATTTACAGAAAAAGACAGTACAATAGAGCAGTTATCTGCTATGGGGATTTCTGCTGCAGTTTATGATATAGGAAGCGGAAAGATGGGGAAGGAAGTTACATTAGCAGAAGATAAGTATATGAACCTTTCTCCGCAGTTAAATATTGACGGCACAAAAATTTACTGCAGCTATATGAAGCGTGATGTGGCAGGCGCAAAAGAGGAGGACCTTCTGGATATGAAAAAGATTTACTCTGCTATGGCGTACCGCTCTTATGACTACGTGAGCGGGGAAAAGAAGGAGGAACGTTTTGTTTCCATAAAACATGATACCATAACGGATCCGGTTATTATGGATTACAGCAGTGTTATTACAGAGGCGGGCGGCGACAGTTATCTTGTCTCTACATATACGGTAGATGAGGATGACGACTTTAATACCAATGCAGACAGAGAACTTTTCCTTAGCATTTATAACCTGGATAAAGGGAGGGAATATTATCCAATCTGTATTTCCAATGACAGCATAAGCCAGTCTGTGCCAAAGCTTACAAACCTGGATGGGAAAGTATACCTGACCTGGTTAGATGATGGGTATATGTTTAATTTTGCAGATGTGTCTGATTTACTGGAAGCATTTTTTGACGAATCTGCAAAAGAAGAGATGAAGGTTGATAAGAGTAAATTTATCAATGGTTATATGGATGGGAAAAACGAAAACAGAAACTGGTATAAGAAAGATGCAAAAGAGCTTGGGATGGGGCAGGAAGAATATGAGGACAGTTTTTATGCAGATATTGTTTCCGGCAGTTTCCGCAAAGACAGCGTTAACTTTAGCCAGAAGGAAGAAATTATGTCGAACATTTCTTCTTATGTTCTTACAACAGACGGAGATGATATTTATATTTTCTTTACTGATTTCGGTTCTGACCAGGATTCGTCCGGCGTAGAAATCTATGGGATGAAATATAAAAGAATGGAAGAAGATGCAGAAAGTAAGGATGAAGATTGGGGATTTTCCGGGAAGGCTGTCCAGATTACCCAGGAAAATAAGGTAATTGATGAACTGGATTTGTATATGGATAAGGGTGGAAGGGTAACTGCGGCCTCAAATTATTTCAGCCAGTGGATTGATGAATCCGGTTCTATCCAGTATGGTGCAAACCAGCTTGTGGAAATGGAATTTGAGACGAAAAACTCCCTGAAAGTGCAAAATGACCATATTCTCTTTTCGGAAAGGCTTGCAGCCGGAGAAACGGAAAATCTCTCCTTTGTTGTAGAAAACGCGGGGCTTTTGGAAGCAAAAGGATTTGATTATAGGGTAAGCAGCATAAGCGGCAGTACAGAAACGCTGATAGAAAGCGGCCATAAAGATGTTTTGCTGGATTCCGGGGAGACAACGGAAGTCTCTGTTTTGTGGGAGATACCAAAGACGCTTTCTGATACAAGCATTAAGGTAGAGGTTTTGGAAACAGGAATAGAAGATAACAAGCCATACCAGGCGACAGAGTATGTCCCATATGAAAGCGATGTAAAATTTATATCAGCACAAGTCCTTTGGGATGAAAAAGGCCCGTATCTAATGGCAGAAGTTTCTAACGCAGGAAATGCTTCTTCCAAAGCATATGCAGGAAAACTTTATGCACTTAATGGAGATGGGGATGTCCGGGAAACTTGTGCAGAGTTTACAGTGCCGGCGTTACAGTCGGGAGAGGGGCGGAAGATAGAAATTCCATTTTCTCTAAAACCTGGTGATTTTAGCAGCCTTGGAGTCTTGGATTTGAAGCTTTGCGCAGAGGACGGGGATGAATTGGTATCTCGTATGTATACAAGGTTTGCTTCTTCCGTTCCGGTCTGTGCCGCCCTAAATGGTGGAAAAGGTGTTAAAATCGCAAAAGGCAGCAAAGTACAGGTAAAAGCAGAAGCCGCCCCATGGAATGGGATTGCAGGGGATGCTGTGTTTTACTCTGACAATCCAATGGCAGCAGTAGTTGACAGCAAAGGCAATATAACAGGGGTTAATGCAGGAAAGGCTAAGATTAGCGTATATTATCCGTCTGTCGGGGTAACAGCTTCTATTACTGCTCAGGTAACTGGCGGGGAAGAAAAGGCAGGCAGCATTACGCCGGAAAAAACATCTGTAGTAGCTGCCCCAGGAAAGTCTGCAAGCATTAAATTTAAGACAACAGTAAAAGACAGTTCCGGGAAAGCTGCTGCTGTAAAAGCTTCTGCCTCAGATAAAAAGGTAGTCTCAAAAGTTTCTGTTAGCGGAAATAAAGTAAAAATAACAGTTGCCAAAAAAGCAGCAAGGGGCGCTTCGGCGACAGTTACTTTAAAAGCTTCCAGCGCTTCCGGCAAGGCTGTCAGCGCTAAGATTAAAGTGACGGCAGAAAACAGGACAACAAAAATTATACCGCCAAAGAAATCCCTGTCTTTGAAAAAGGGAAAGACAGCAAAGCTTACTTTGAAGGTATCCGCCCAGAACAATAAAAAACCGGCCACTGATTTGATAAAAATAAAATCAAAACAGGTGGCATTAACAGGCTATACGGTGAAAAAAGGGAAGATTGTCTTGAAATTAAAAGGAAAGAAAAAAGGTACGGAAAAAATAACCGTCCAGTCTGGGAAGAAAAAAGTTAAAGTAAAAGTAGTTGTAAAATAAGGTTGTTTTTCCTGCCATGGGATAAGACGGGTGGAATCTATTCTATGGCAGGAAAATGGATTTAGAAAGGAATAGAAGGATGGAGCAAAAGTATAAGAAAAAAATAGTGTCTGCCATTTTAGCTTCGGCGATGTTATTTTCCAGTGCAGGCAGCACAGGAAGTTATGCAGAGGCCGCCAGTAAAAAGGCAGTGGTAAAGTTTGACAAGACAAAGGTTTCTGTGAAAAAGGGAAAGAAAGTAACGATTAAAATCGTAAAAAAGAACGTTAAAAAAGTCAAATCCCAGAAGTGGTCTTCCCAAAATAAGAAGATTGCCACAGTAAACAGCAAGGGGACAGTAACGGGGAAAAAGGCCGGGAAGTCCACCGTTGTTACCTGTAAGGTAACATATACAGTGAAAGGTTCAGATAAGAAATATTCTAAAAAGCTGGAATGTAAAGTTATAGTAAAGAAAGATGCTGCAAAAAAGCCTGATCCGACAAAAGAGCCAGCGCCAGCAAAGACGCCTTCCAATACCGATGCGCCTTTACAGCCAGAGAAGAGCAGTGCATTGGTTCCTGAAATTATGCCAGGGCATCAGGTAATGCAAAATCCATATCTGTCATCAGAAGAGGCAATGATACATAATGATATCTATAATTCAGATGTTACAAGTAAGGCAATGCCGATTGGAATCTGCCCGGAGATTATAGAATCGGAAGCAAAGGACAGCCCGATTGCACCTCCTGCTTTTTTCTATGATAATTATGGAAATGCCGTGGCTCCTTACAGCCAGATTATGGAAGATGGAAGCGTGCTTTCTGGGGGAATTGCCATCCGTGATATGGATAGCAGTAACTTGGAAGTTTTAGGGAAGTTCCAGCCGCCGCTTCATGATAACGGGGCAAAATATGGCATCCAGATTTCCTATTCTTTCGTAGATAAGGAAAACTACCTGGTTGGGCCGACAACGCATGGCCATGTTGTCATGATACAGACATATGATGAAAAAGGCAAGATTCTGCCTGTTTTTGAAAAGAAACTGGACGTCGATATTTTATCAGGTGCTGTTAAGGCAATGGGAAATGATATTGACCAGAATATTTTAAGCATTGCATATGACTATGAAGGAAATCTTTGGTTTGTGACAGGAGGTTTCCATAAAAATCCGGCATTTTCTAAATCTGGATTTGTCGGCTATCTGGAGAGGGAGTATATTGACCATATACTTGCAGGGGAAAATGCAGGGGATGCTGAAAAGTATCTGCATTATAAAAAGCTTTCAGAGGGAGAAAATGCCGAAAATGGGATTGCTGCCCATAAAGAAGGCTGCGTGGTTTTAACAAACCGAAACTGTTTCCTGTTTGCAGCTTCTGAAACAGGGGTGGAAGTAAAATGGGGCACTTCATATGAAAGTTCTGGCGGGAAAGGTGCAAAGCCGGAAACTGGGATTACAGGGGCAGGCCTTGCATGGGGCGGCGGGAGTTCCCCTACCCTGACAAATGAGCTCGTGCTTTTTACAGATAACCAAGATGTGGTAAATCTGATTGCAGTTGATTTAAAGACAGGGAAAACGCTCGTAAAAACGCCTGTGCTGGATTTGGGAAAAGATGTTATTGTTTCTGTAGAAAATTCTATCTGTGTCTATGCCCCGGATGACAAAAGGGCGTCTGTACTTGTCTGCAACTGGTTTGGAGCAGGGAATGCAGGACTTTTTGGGGCGGATGCGGATTCTTCCATACAGAGTTATGATAATATTTATGACAATAGCTGGAGAAACGGCGGCTCTGATTACCTGATGCCGGGAGTTGAGCGGGTGGATATTGTAAAGAAAGGGGATGGAAGCTACTCGGCAGAAAAGGTATGGGTAAGGGAGGACTTAAAAGATACCTGCATGATTAAGCTTTCAACCTCTGCAGGATATTACTATGGTTATACGCAGGATGAAAAAACAAAAGAGTGGGGATTTATCGCACTGGATTATGCTACCGGGAAAACAGTAATGTGGCAGCCTGTTTCGGATAAGAAAGAATATAATAATATGGCAGTTGGCATTATGCAGGGGAATAATGGAAATTCTATTTATTGCCCCACAAATTCACAGACGCTCGTACGCCTGCAGGACCGATTTGCTTACCTGCCAAAACAGCCAGATAAAAAATTAGATATTGTAAAGATGGAACGCCATATAATGACAGAAGAAAGTTTCCAGGAAGCATCAGGAAGCAGCCAGGTTCCGGCAACTTATCTGATGTCTGCCGTAATTGAAGATGCAAAGCAGGAACAGATGCTTTCTTTCCGGTTAAATGGCCTGGAAGGGGAGAAGGGCAGTTATACACTATATTACATGGATAAAAACGGGAAATTAAATATATATGAAAAACCTGTTTTTACAGATAGCAAAGGGCGTGAACTGGAAGATGGCGAGATGCTTATCCCAGATGCTATTTATGAGATACGCCTTGCAGCGAAAGATTCAGGCAATGTAGATTGTGACAGTGTAGAAGGGGTTATAAAAACTAAGATATTGCTTGCTTCTTCTAAAAAAGTGCCTGCTGTAGAAAAGTCAAATGAAGAGTTGTACAATATGGCAGTAAGAGATTCTGTTTTTGCTGAAGAAGACGAAGTTAAACCGTTAGTTTCTCTTACGAAGGAAGATAAATTTGTTACATGGGATGAGAAAGGGCGTGTGCTTCTTTGTACATGGCACAGCTATCCTGACAGCTATCCGGAAGGGGAAACAGTCACAACAAAGTGGGGGTATGTCTGGAGCTTTACAGACAAGGAGATCGCTTCTTATTCGGACGAACTAAAAAATGCGGCGGATGCCCAAATGCGCTTGCGGCAGTTGATTGCCGTCTCTCCAGATAAAAAACACAGCACGGTTACAGGGCTTTGGGTAAATACAGACGATGTTATACGCCCGGCTTATCAGACAGATGCAACAGACGGAAGGATGTTTACTTCATTTGAAAATGAGGAGACAGTGGATAAAGACTTTAAGGCATGGTTTGACCAAAATATACTGGATTCTTACTTTTATGGAGGATATCCGTGGACGCGTCTTGGTTATACTTATGATTGGGCAGATAACGGAAAAGAGTATGGCCTGACAGAATTCCTGATAAAAAAGGATGCACAAGCAGAAGTAGCATTTACAGAAACGACAGATGAATTTTTGGAGCGGGTTAGTAAGTAAATAAAGTGCGGCAGCAGCCTTCCCATATGTTTAAAAACACCCTTTCTTTGGTATTGAAACCTTAGAAAGGGTGTTTATTCATGTTATAGGAAATCTAAACATCATATGTTAACTATTTATAAATTATTGATTGGTAAGTTCAAATTGCCCTACAAGGTCGTCCAACATAGATGCCTGTGCAGACAGTTCCTCGCTGGTTGCGGATGCCTGCTCTGCAGTTGCCGCATTGCTTTGTACAACCCCTGAAATCTGGTTTACGCCTTTTTCTGCCCTGCGCATTGCTTCTGTCTGTTCTACCATCATGTTTTTCAGGTTCTTTGAGAAGTCAGCAATTTGCTTGATTCCGTCTACAACAGATTCAATCGCGTTGGACGCGTGGTCTGCTGCGGTATTTCCTTCTGCGACTTCTTTCATGGAAGCCTCAATCAATTCCCTGGTATCAACGGCTGCTTTTGCACTTTGTTCTGCCAGATCACGGATTTGGTCTGCTACAACGGCAAAGCCGCGTCCTGATTCCCCAGCACGTGCCGCTTCTATGGAAGCATTTAAGGACAAAAGGTTTGTCTGGGATGCGATAGATTCAATTTCGGAAATAATATCCCCAATCCTTGTAGAGGTTTCATTAATCCTTTGCATAGCAACCATCATAGTATTCATTTCTTCACGGCTGTTATCTGCCTGGTTTGCATACTGCTGTGCTTTTATGTAAGAGTCGTCCGCGTTTTGTGCGCTTTTTTCCATGGTTTCTGTAATTGTAGAAATTGCTTCATGAAGTTTTTCTACTGCGCCTGCCTGCTCTGTAGCGCCTTCTGCAAGACACTGTGAAGCATTTGCAAGTTCATTGGAACCGGCAGATACCTGGCTGGAAGCTTCCCCAATGGATAACAGGGTTTCTTTCATCTGATTCCTTAATCCACGCATGGATTCATATAATTTCTGGAAATCCCCGGTATATTTCTCTCTGGCTTTGGATCTTACCGTATAGTTCCCATGAGCCATCTCTGACAATACTTCGCCAATATCAGAGATAATAATATCCAGGTTCTTCGCCATTTCACTAATGTCTTTTCCAATTTCCTCCACTTCATCCCCAGTGTCAATTGTAGGGAACGGAGAGGAGAGGTCTCCTGTTGAAAAAGTATTGAGGCGCATTCCAAGGTTTCCTAATGGGACAGAAATTCTCTGTGCAATTTTTTTACCAAGTTTTGTAGATAATACCATTGCAGCAGCGATGACAATCAGGATAAGCGCAGCCAGTACCCAGCCGACTACTGTTAAAATGGTTGACAGGCTGTTCCCTTCGGTTACTTTTACTTCCAGGAGGCTTTCCAGCTGTTCATAAATACTGTTATAGACATCTGCCAGTTCTGTTAAAGCGATATCTTGTGCCTGCTTGCAGAGTTCCCGGTCTGTTGTTGCGCCAAGCTCCATAATCTGTGTATCCAGCTTCCAGTAATTGTCTAATTCTGATTTAATCTGGTTATAGGTTTTGCGGCCATCCTCAGATACGATGGTCTCCTCAATTTTTTTAAAGGATTCTTCAAAGTCTGCTTTTAGTTCTTCATGCTGCTGTACAACAGCGGCAATGGCATCTGCATTGTCATATCCAATTGCAGCCCGGAGCGACGACCGAAGGTCGGCAAATTCAAACATTGTCCTTCCTATGTCACCTTGTGCAAACCCGAAATTCTTTAATGCGTAGGAATATCGGTTTGACGTGATAATCAATGCAATTAATGCAATTGCAGCAATTGCTGCTGTAATTGTTGAGACCTTGAAAATAGAAACCGTCAGTTTCTTTTCAATACTTCCATTTTTGTTCATTTCTAAATTAAACTCCTTCCTAATGCTTAAAAATCTAAGTGCTTCTGGAACATCATACCTCTTTGGAATATCCAAAAGTTTCAGATATTTCCAAAACCCCATAATTTTAAGTGTTTTTTAATTCCTCTTCCATTATACTATATTTACAAAAGTATTCAATACTAAAAAGAAAAAATACTAAGGCGTGTTTAAAATTGCTTTATACAATTCATGGCCAACCGTATCATGGTTGTTGCTATTCACAGCCAATCGTAGCCAGATCTCAATAAAAAATATCTTCCCTCTGTATGTTTTCTATCATGTGCGGCATGAGAAACTGACCGTTTTATATATTTTCTGTAGAAAGCGAAAGCTTTGCCTTGCTTACATTCTGACAAAAATTATAGAAGACATTCCTCCCTGGGCAAT
>CAJUJR010000058.1 GCA_910586605.1 uncultured Lachnospiraceae bacterium
CGCGTTGTTATCAATCGTTGTAGCACTCGCTACAACTCATTCTTCCGCCTTGCAGCTGAAAATTTATTCTGCGTAAAATTAATCGATATTTAGCCGCCGGAGTAATAGATAGTTTCTTGGGCGTGTCTAGAACCCCATTTCTTCCAAAAGGGGCAGCCCAAATTCCCGGCAGAGGGAAATCCCAAGTTTCTCAGCGGAAGTGTTAAGGAGTTGCTCCGGGGAATGGGCGTCAATACCAAGGATGGCTGAGTTTCCAACCTTTTTTGCAATAGATAAAAAGCGTTTTGAAGTATAATTCCGATGTGTCCACAAGCCAAGAAGGTTTATCTCAATCGGAATATTTTTTTCTTTTAAATAATTACATAGGCGTATCATATGTTTTTCGTAAATTTCATCCGGCCCAGTGTAATTGATAAGGTCAGGATGTGCCAGATAGAGATATTTTCCGGTTTGCATGCCTTGGATGGTTAGGTTTACATAGTCTTGAAGAATTGTTTCATCTGAGTTTGGCGAGCCGGTATAGAACGAGTCAGATTCTGTCCCTAAAAAATGCTGTCCTAGTATCATGTAATCCAGGGGATAATTGGAAAAAAGTTTCTCTTGTGCATCGTTTAGGGAGAGGTCATATTCGGCTTCAAAGCCGATATATATAGTGAGTTCTTTTTGGTACTCTTTTCTTAAGGATTCAAGGGAGTAAAAATAGCCGTCTAAATCTGCCGGAGCCATGCGGATTCCGGAAACATAGCCGTCTTGGAATGGCCAAGGGCAGTGGTCGGCAAATCCAAGGGTTTTTATGCCCGCCCGGATGGCGGCTTCCACATATTCCCTGTCTTCTCCTTCTGCATGTTTACAGCGTGCGGTATGTGTATGGTAATTTGCTATCATGTTTAGCCTCCTGGTTAAATAGTATCAGTGTGTTCCTATTTACAGTTCTTTATGGAATTAGTATAATAAAGAAAGATATTAATTGCAATATTAATAGGAGAGAATAATGATTGCTATACTGTGATAGTTACTATTTGCGGCTAATTTCAGATAAGTGGCAGGTTTGCCATGGATAGCAACTGGTAAGTAGGTATCATGAATAGCAATTAGCAATGCACAGGGAGGAACAGATTGTGTTTGATATTGAAGAGGAGTTAAAAAAGCTTCCGGCAAAGCCTGGGGTTTACCTGATGCATGATAAAAAAGATGCGATTATATATGTGGGGAAGGCAATCAGCCTGAAAAACCGCGTACGGCAGTATTTCCAGTCAAGCCGCCGCGTGACGCCAAAAATCCAGCAGATGATTTCCCATATTGACCATTTTGAATATATTATTACCGATTCAGAGGTAGAGGCGCTTGTGCTGGAAAATAACCTGATAAAGGAATATATGCCAAAGTATAATACGATGCTGAAAGATGATAAGACGTATCCGTTTATCAGGGCAACTATTTACGAAGATTATCCAAGGCTGATTTATTGCAGGGAGCAAAAGCGTGATAAGTCTAAATATTTTGGGCCGTTTACAAGCCCGATGACTGCAAAAAATGCGATTGAGATGGCGCAGAAAATTTACCATGTCCGTATCTGTAACCGTGTCCTGCCACGGGATGAAGGGAAGGCAAGGCCCTGCCTAAATTATCATATTAAGCAGTGTGATGCGCCTTGCCAGGGCAACATTTCTAAAGAAGAATACCGGGAAAACTTTGATAAGGCATTAAAGCTTCTGGAAGGGGATTACCATGAGGTGATTCAGGTGCTGCAGGGGAAAATGGAAAAGGCGGCGCAGGATATGCGTTTTGAAGAGGCGGCAGAGTACCGTGATATGATTGAGAGCGTAAAAAAAGTAGAAATACGGCAAAAAATAACAGATTTTGGGGGTGTGGACAGGGATATTATTGCAGTCGCCTCCGCTATGCAAGAGGCGGTTGTACAGGTGTTTTTTGTCAGGGAAGGGAAACTGATTGGAAGAGACCATTTTCACCTAAATGGGGTAGAAGGCGATACAAATGATGAAATTTTACAGTCATTTGTAAAACAGTTTTATGCAGGAACACCTTTTATTCCGCGCGAAGTCATGGTAGAATATGAGATACAGGATTCTAATCTGATTGAAGAATGGCTTACGCAGCGCAGAGGGAATAAAGTCAGCATCCTGGTGCCGAAAAAAGGGCAGAAAGAGCGGCTGATGGAGCTGGCGCATAAAAATGCAGCGTTAATCCTTACACAGGACAGTGAGAAGCTTCGGAAAGAGGAGGAGCGGACAGCAGGGGCAATGGAACAGATTTGCGGCTGGCTGGGGATTTCAGGCGTAACAAGGATTGAATCATATGATATTTCCAATATTAATGGGTTTCAGTCTGTTGGTTCGATGGTTGTATTTGAAAACGGGAAACCGAAAAAGAGTGATTACCGCAAATTCCGGATCCAGACAGTTCAGGGACCGGATGATTACGCGAGTATGCAGGAGGTCCTGACAAGGCGTTTCCGTCATGGGCTAGAGGAGCGGCAGGAACTTGGGGAGAAAGAGTGGGGGGATTCCCTGGGCAGTTTTACCCGTTTCCCTGATTTGATAATGATGGACGGAGGTAAGGGGCAGGTCCATATTGCAGAGCAGGTGTTAGAAAACCTTGGGCTTCCGATTCCAGTATGCGGTATGGTTAAGGATGACAAGCATAGGACAAGAGGGCTATATTTCCAGGATGGGGAACTGCCAATAGAGGTAAATAGTGAGGGATTCCATCTGATGACACGTATTCAGGATGAGGTCCATCGGTTTGCCATTGAATATCACCGTTCCCTGCGCAGTAAAGCACAGGTTAAGTCGGTGTTAGATGATATCCCGGGAATTGGGCCGGCAAGAAGGAAGGCTTTAATGCGATATTTTAAATCGTTGGAAAAAATACGCCAGGCGTCTGTGGAAGAGCTGATGGAAGCAGATTCAATGAATGAAAAGGCGGCAAAAAGCGTGTATGGATTTTTCCGGCAGAAACCAGAAGGGAAATAAAGGGAAAACTATATTTTATATGGAGGTTGAACATGCAAAGAGGAGAGTACAATGTATCGTTAAAGGATTTGATTGGGCAGTTTGGGCTGGAGAACTGTACGCCAGAGATATCAGTGGAGAAAATACTGGTTACACAGACAGATGTAAACCGTCCTGCCTTACAGCTTGCAGGATATTTTGACTATTTTGATTCCAGCAGGATTCAGATGATTGGGCATGTGGAGCACACATATATGCAGCAGAAAGGGATTGAGTATAGTGTGGCCATGATGGAGCGGATTATGGCGGGAAGTGAAGATACGCCGAGGCCGCCGTGCATTATTTTCTGCCGTGATATCTGGATTGAGGATAAATTTGTTGAATTGGCGGTAAAATATAATGTGCCGCTTCTTCGGACAGATAAAGAAACTTCTTCTTTTATGGCAGTGTTAATTCGCTGGCTGAACGCTGAACTGGCTCCAAGGATTTCGGTGCATGGGGTTTTGGTGGATATTTATGGGGAAGGCGTATTGATTATGGGGGAAAGCGGAATCGGTAAGTCCGAGGTTGCCCTTGAGTTAATCCACCGTGGGCACCGTCTGGTTTCGGATGACGTCGTGGAGATTAAAAGGGTAAGCGATGCTTCGCTGATTGGTTCCGCGCCAGATATTACACGCCATTTCATTGAGCTGAGGGGAATTGGGATAATAAATGCTAAGGCTCTGTTTGGTGTGGAGAGTGTAAAAAATGAACAGGAAATTAATATGGTAATTAAGCTTGAGGAGTTTAATAAAGACCAGAATTATGACCGTATGGGGCTGGATGAGCAATATATCGAATTTTTGGGTAATAAGATAGTGTGCCATTCCGTGCCAATCCGGCCAGGACGTAACCTGGCAGTAATATGTGAGTCGGCGGCTGTCAACCATAGGCAGAAAAAGATGGGATATAATGCGGCCCTGGAATTATATAACCGTGTTACTAGCAACCTTACAGGGAATAAGGGTGAGTAAGCACAATCCTGAAGCAGGAAGGAGAAAAGGATGATATTTTTAAAAGCAGATGATTTAAAAACCGGTATGAGACTGGCGAAACCAATCTATAATAAAAATGGGGTTATGCTTTATGAGCGCAATTCCAGGCTGACAAGCCAGGGGATTGTCAGTATCCACAATTTTGGGTTGATTGGAGTTTATATTTTGGAGCCTGCAGAGCCAGTTCCCCCTATGAGTGAGGAAGATATTGAATTTGAGCGTTTTCAGGCTATGTCGGTATTTTCCATAAAGGAAATTTTGGATGCTGTTTCTAAGCAAGCAGAGCCGAAGAATATGTACCCATTTGCTAACCAAGTCATTAAACAATATGGGACGCTCCATCATAAGATTAATTTTGTCCAAAATTTGAGGAGCGCAGAGGATGCTGTCTATAAACACGCTTTAAATACAGCGATTTTATGTGCGTTGATTTCCAAAAGGGTAAACCTGGAATTTAAAAAGCAGCTTGATGTCGTAGTGGCTGGAATCCTTTATGATATAGGAAATCTTCTTGTGCCAATTACATTGAGGAAGATGAAGGCGTCAGAGATGGATGATGAGGCAAAGAATAAAATGTATACATACCACTTTGCAGGATATCAGCTCCTGAATAAATTTTATGACCTTGACCCAAATGTAAGGCGGACTGCTACCCTCGCCTGCAAGGAGCTGTACCGGCTTAGTGGGGATGAAATGGCGCAGGAACTGGCGGACCTTAAAATCCAGGAAGTGGAGATATTAAAGGTAGCTGCCGTATTTGATAATATGACAGCGATGAAGTATGAAGAAGAGCCGCTTTCTGAAATCACAGCCCTCCGTTACCTACAAGATGAAGAAAATGGGTTTGACCAGGGCATTGTAAGAGGGCTGGTGGACAGTATTAATATCCTTTCACCAGGCACTTGCGTTGAATTGAGCAATGGCGACCGTGGGCTTGTGATTGCAGAAGGACCAATCAATGTCTTGCAGCCATTTGTACTGTCCTTTAAGGATAATCAGGTGATAAACCTGTCTGATGAAAGGGCGGCTGAGGGGATTCAGGTTGCAGATATTATGAAAACAATGGATAACCGGCATGTGCTTGACCCAGATATGTTGAAAAACTATCAAGGGGAAGAGGTAGCAATGGGGCACAGAAGTAATAAAAAACATTTTTAGGGAGCGTTAATTCGGGCGTTATGCGGCTTCCTGGAAACGGAGATTAATATGTATATTATTGTCGGCCTTGGGAATCCAGAACGGAAATATGATGGAACAAGGCATAATATTGGCTTTTCTGCAATTACAGCACTGGCTGATGCAAACCGCATTTCTATAGATACAAAAAAGCATAAAGCATTGATTGGGAAAGGTGCAATTGCAGGGCAGAAGGTAATTTTGGCGGAACCGCTCACTTATATGAACTTGAGTGGGGAAAGTGTGCGTGAATTGGTGGATTATTATAAAATTAACCCATCAGAGGAACTAATTGTGATATATGATGATATTAATTTAGAACCTGGCAGGCTTCGGATTCGTGCAAAGGGAAGCGCGGGAGGCCATAATGGGATTAAAAATATTATTTCGCATCTGGGAAGCCAGGATTTTTCAAGAATCCGGATTGGCGTTGGCGAAAAGCCGCCTGGATGGGACTTGGCTGATTATGTACTGAGCAGGTTCCCCAAAAAGGAAGAACCAGTAATCAGGGAGGTTTTGGAAAAGGCGGCAGATGCCTGCAGCATAATTATGACGCAGGGCATCAATGCTGCAATGAATCAATATAATTAAAGGAATGGTAGAAACGTGGAAACATTATTAGCGCCGTTGCAGGAAATCAATGCATATAACAGTGTCAGGGAGTGTATAGGGAAGGGGAAGTTTCCCCTTCATGTTTCAGGTTGTATGGATTCGCAGAGAACACATTTTATCTATGGGCTATCTCAGGGGACTGCATGGAAAGTAATTGTGACGCAGAATGAGATAAAGGCACGGGAGCTGATCGAAGAATATCGCATGTTTGACAGGGAAACACTTTATTTCCCGACAAAAGATGTGATTTTTTACAGTGCAGATGTACATGGGAGTGCAATTACCGTAGAACGCCTGAAGGTGGTTGAGGCGCTTCTTACAAAAAAAGAAGGGACGGTAATTACAACAATGGATGCCGGGATGGAAAACTTACCGGCATTATCTGTTTATGAGAAAGCTTTTTGTGAAGTGGCAGAAGGCGATACCGTTGATTTGGAGCAGATGAGCGTCCATTTGTGCGATATGGGTTATAGACGCCAAGAACAGGTTGAAGCTCCAGGCGATTTTTCTATACGCGGTGGGATTTTGGATTTATTTCCAATCACATCAGGCTGCCCATACCGGATTGAACTCTGGGGGGATGAAGTTGATACAGTGCGTTCTTTTGATGTGGAAAGCCAGCGTTCTATTGAGCGGGTAGAACGGCTGACAATCTTCCCGGCGTCAGAATTTATTGCAACGCAGAATGAAATCCACGAAGCTTTCCAGGAGATGAAAGCAGACCAGAAAAAACTTGTAGAACGTTTCCGCAAGGAAAAGAACCATGAGGGGATTAACAGGATAAATGAAACAATTTCGCTTTTAAAGGAAGAGTTTGAAGTATATGGGAGCCGTATGGGGCTGGATGGGTATCTTCCTTATTTTTCTGTGCAGACTGGTTCGCTGTTTGACTATTTTGATAGCCAGGATACCGTATTTTTTGTAGATGAGCCAGTGCGCTGCCTGGAGAAGATGAAAGTTGTTGAGGATGAATTCCGTGAAAGCATGGAAGGGAGGCTGGAAAAGGGATATATCCTTCCAAAGCAGATGGAGGTGCTGTATCCAGCAGAAGCAGTCAATGCAATGCTGCAAGGTAGGAAATCGGTTTACTTAACAATACTTGATACGCTGCCAAAGCAAATTACTGCAAAAGAGGCTTATAATTTGCAAATCCAGCCAGTTGGTTCTTATAATAAGCATTTTGAATTGCTTATAGAAGATATAAAAAAATGGAGGAAAAATGGTTTTAGCATCCTCCTGCTTTCTGGTTCACGAACCAGGGCTGAGCGGCTCGCGAAGGACTTAAATGAATACGAAGTGCCGGCATTTTATCGGGAAAAACCAGATACTAAGCTTACAGCAGGGCAGGTAATGGCTTCCTATGGTTTCCTGCATAAAGGGTTTGCATATGCTACGGCTAAATTTGTCGTTGTAACAGAAGGTGATATTTTTGGTGCGAAGGCAAGGGCAAGGAAAAGCAGGCAGAAAAAATATTCTGGGAAGTCGATTCAGAGTTTTAATGAGCTTAGCGTAGGCGATTATGTGGTACATGAGGACCATGGGCTTGGGGTTTACCGTGGGATTGAGAAAATCCGGGTAGATATGGTTACAAAGGATTATATCAAAATCGAATATGGAGATGGGGGGAATTTGTATGTTCCTGTTTCTGGGCTGGATGTCCTGCAGAAATACGCCAGACAGGATGCAAGGAAGCCGAAACTGCATAAATTAAATTCCCTAGACTGGAAAAAAACGAAATCCAAGGTGAAGGGAGCTGTGCAGGAGATTGCAAAGGAGCTGGTACTTTTATATGCTAAAAGACAGCAGCTCCAGGGTTTCCAGTTTAGTGAGGATACCGTCTGGCAGAAAGAGTTTGAAGAACTTTTCCCATTTGAAGAGACGCAAGACCAGCTTCGGGCGATTGAGGAGACAAAGCGTGACATGGAAAGCAACAAAATTATGGATCGGCTTATCTGTGGCGATGTAGGTTATGGGAAGACGGAGATTGCAATCCGGGCTGCGTTTAAGGCGGTAAATGATGGGAAACAGGCTGCATTCCTGGTGCCGACAACAATTTTGGCACAACAGCATTACAATACCCTAATGGAGCGCCTGGGAGATTTTCCGGTTACAGTAGAAATGATGTCACGTTTCCGGACTTCGGCACAACAGAAAAAAACGATTGAAAAGTTAAAAAAGGGGCAGGTTGATATTGTGGTGGGAACACACAGGCTGCTTTCTAAAGATGTGGAATTCAAAAACTTAGGGCTTTTAGTTGTGGATGAAGAACAGCGTTTTGGCGTTACCCATAAAGAGAAAATAAAGCAGATGAAGGGCAATGTAGATGTCTTGACACTGAGTGCAACGCCAATTCCGCGTACTCTCCATATGAGCCTGATTGGTATCAGGGATATGAGCGTCCTAGAAGAACCTCCTGTAGACCGCCTTCCGATTCAGACGTTTGTTATGGAGCACAATAGTGAGGTAATCCGTGAAGCGGTAAACCGTGAACTTGCAAGAGGCGGCCAGGTTTATTATGTTTATAACAGGGTAAACCATATTGATGAGGTAGCGGCGGAGATTTCTAAGTTGGTTCCAGATGCAAATGTAGAATTTGCGCATGGGCAGATGAAAGAACGGGAATTGGAAAATATCATGATGGCCTTTATCAGTGGTGAGATTGACGTTTTAGTAGCAACTACGATTATTGAGACAGGGTTGGACATTTCCAATGTAAATACAATTATTATAGATAATGCTGACCAGATGGGCCTTTCACAGCTTTATCAGCTTAGGGGGCGGGTAGGACGTTCTAACCGCACTTCTTTTGCCTTTTTGATGTATAAAAGGAATAAAATGCTCAAGGAAATTGCGGAAAAAAGGCTGGCAGCAATCCGTGAATATACAGAGCTTGGTTCAGGAATTAAGGTAGCAATGCGCGATTTGGAAATCCGTGGCGCTGGAAACCTTTTAGGGGCGGCACAGTCTGGGCATATGGAAGCAGTAGGCTATGATTTATATTGTAAGATGTTAAATGATGCTGTACGGCGGCTGAAAGGGGAAATAACACAGGAAGAATTTGAGACGGCAATTGATTTACAAGTAGATGCGTATATTCCTGCCACCTATATACCAAGTGAATTCCAGAAGCTGGATATGTACAAAAGGATTGCAGGGATTGAGAAGTTAGAAGAATACCGGGATTTACAGGAAGAACTGACAGACCGTTTTGGGGATATTCCGGCCGCTGCTGATAACCTGCTAAGGATAGCGCTTTTAAAGGCAGATGCCCATAAGGCAGGGATGACGCAGGTTATCCAAAAGGGGAATGGAATCCGGTTTTACCTGCACAGCAGCGTATTTGTCAACAGTGAAAAGGCGGCGAAAATGTTAGGGGAATATCAGGGTAAAATGAAATATGTACAAGACGAGAAGCCGTATTTTTGTTATTTGCTGAAAGAGCCGCAGAACCGTTCTGTCAGTGTAACAGGATATAAAATGAAATCATCAGCAGTAAAAACATCAAAAACAACACATACCGAGGAAATCTTTCATCTTGTTGCAGAAGCAATTAAAAGGATAGGAGGACTATATGAAGAAGAGTAGGAGAATACTTCTGGGGCTGTGCGCAGGCGTTATGGCAATTGGGATGCTGACAGGCTGCAGCGGGAAAAGCTCAGTTGGTTCAAATGTCAGGCTGGAGACAGGGGAAGTCCAGGATAATTCGGTTGTAATCCGTGTTGGGGATATCGGTGTGCGATACAGGGAAGTGCGTAATTATTGTTATCTGTTAAAGGAACAATATGAGGGCAGCTTTGGCAGTAAGATTTGGGATTACGAGCTGGAGGATGGCAGTACGATTGGGGATGAGGCAAAAGAAGAAATTATTAATATGATTACACAGCTAAAAGTAATTAGCGCCACCGCAGAATCAGAGAAAGTGACTTTAACAAACGATGAAAAGGATGAAGCACTCCAGAAAGCAGAGAAACTAATGGAGAATGTAACAGATAAAGACCGGAAAAATTACCATTTGTCAATACAGGCAATGGAAAGGATTTATGAGGAAAATACACTGGCAAATAAGATGTTCTATATTTCAACAGATGATGCCAATACTGAAGTTACAGATGATGAGGCAAGGCAGGTTAAGATTGCATATCTTTTGGTGAAAGAAGCCGGGAAAGCATCTGATGATGGAGGCGTGTCAGATAGGGCTACAGTTTTATGGAAGCAGGCAAAGAAAGCAAATGATTTTTCAGAGTTTGCAAGGGAGCATACAGAGGCTGGTTCTGTGGAGATAACCGTTGGGCAGGAGAGTACAGAATTGGATCAGGAAGCAGTATCGGCAGCGCTTTCCCTGGAAAAAGGCGAAATAAGCCCAGTAATTGCTGGAAAAAGCGGATATTATATTATCCGCTGTATAAATCCTATGGATGAAGATGCTACATATGCCAGGAAAGAAGAAATTATTGAAGAGCGCCAGACAGGCATGTTTAAGAAAAAGTATACAAAGTGGCTTGGGGAGTATGATGTGGATATCAGTAAAGCTTTTTGGAAGATTTTTGAGATATGAAACGTATTGTTACTATTTACGGCTAATTTTGCGCATGATGTTTAGAATGGCCGTGAATAGTAACAATTTGTGATTATTAATAGCCTATTTGTGATTTTAACGTTTACAGAAGCAGTTTCATTTGTTATACTAAGGAACTACAATGAAAAAACCGGCTGGAAAGGAAGGTGATGTTGTGAAAGCGGAGCATATTAACCCATTTATTATCTCTGTTTGTAAGATTATGAAGGATATGTGCATGCTTGATTTAAAAATCGGGAAACCCAGTGTAACAAAAGGGGAATATCCTGGGGATACTTCTATTATTAAATTAGGGCTGACCGGGAACCTGACAGGAGAGGTAATATTAAATATTATGCATTCAACAGCATTACAGATTGTTTCTAAAATGGTTATGATGCCAGTTGATACAATTGATGAGATGGGGCAGAGCGCAATGTCTGAGCTTGGGAATATGATTGCAGGAAATGCAGCAACTGTTTTTGCAAATAATAATATCATAATTGACATAACGCCGCCGAATTATTACTTGGGTTCTGGCTTCCAGTCTGATGCAAAAGAATTGTTTAGTATTCCCTTTACCTGTGATGCGGGGGAACTATCTATCGATATATCTATTAATGAATAAGGAACTGTAGAAAAATAACTTGAGCAGATTGCGTAGGATATTTTTTCTGTTCCTAATACAAAAGCGCACCTGTATGGTGCGCTTTTGACCATGGAGGGCGAAATGGCGGGATATAAACGTTACCGGAAAGAGAGCGAAGTATCATATTCCCTTGGGATTACCCTGACTTTTGAGCTTTTAAAATATAAGGCAGAGCATGTTACCCGGATTTTTATCCATTCTGGAATGAAAGAAGGGGAGACTTTAGGGAAATTAACAGAACTTTCCAAAGCGGCAGGTATTGAAATAGTACATACGGATAAAATATTTCATGTACTGTCACAAAAGGAAAACTGCTATGTGATTGGGGAGTTTCGGAAATTTCAGGGCACGCTGACGGCAGACGCGTCCCATATTGTGCTGGTACAGCCATCCAATGCCGGAAATATGGGCACAATTATGCGGAGTGCGTTGGGCTTTGGGATAACCCAGATGGCAATTATACGCCCGGCAGTAGATGCGTTTGACCCTAAGACAGTCCGGGCGTCTATGGGGGCTGTTTTTTCAATGGACTTTGTTTATTTTGATAGTTTTGAAGAATATAGGGAGGCATTTGGGGAAAGGGAATTGTATCCGTTTATGCTGGATGCGGAAATGAAGTTGTATGAGATTAGACCAAAGAGGGTGTTTTCCTTGATTTTTGGAAATGAGGCCACAGGGCTTCCAGATGAATTTTCCTGTATAGGAACAAGCGTAGTGATACCGCATTCTGGAAGGATTGACAGTCTGAACCTGCCAATTGCCGCCAGCATTGCAATGTATGAGGCTACAAAGCCAAAAATATGATTATTTGACAAGAGTGTTATAATAATTGAATGAAGCAACAACCTATACCGTTGGGGCTATTGCATAATAAAAAAGAACGGCTTTGAATAGTAACAAAAGCTGTAATATATAGAAAGGAAGTAAAGTGACATGGCAAAGATTGATATTATTTCAGGTTTTTTAGGGGCAGGGAAAACAACTTTGATTAAGAAGTTGATTGCTGAGGCATTTCCAGGTGAAAAGCTTGTACTGATTGAAAATGAATTTGGTGAAATTGGCATTGATGGCGGTTTTCTGAAAGAGGCTGGAATCCAGATTACAGAGATGAATTCAGGATGCATTTGCTGTTCTTTGGTTGGCGATTTTGGCGAAGCGTTAAAAGAGGTGCTTGAAAAATATGCGCCAGACCGGGTGATTATTGAGCCGTCTGGCGTTGGGAAGCTTTCAGATGTTGTGAAAGCAGTAAAAAATATAGGGGATGCCGTTGCCATTAACAGTACGGCAACTGTAGTAGATGCATCAAAATGTAAGATGTATATGAAAAATTATGGTGAATTTTATAATAACCAGGTAGAATATGCAGGAACTGTTATTTTAAGCCGTACCCAGAATATTTCTGAAGAAAAGCTTGATGCTTGCCTGAAAATGATTCGGGAGAAAAATCAGGAGGCTTCTATTATCACAACTCCATGGGATGAAATTAATGCTAAAAATATATTGGAAGCAATGGAAAAAGTAAATTCTTTAGAAAAAGAACTATTGGAAGAGCACCATCATCATGACGGGGAATGCTGCCACCATGACGGGCACCACCATGATGGGGAATGCTGCCACCATGATGGGCACCACCACGACAGGGAATGCTGCCACCATGAAGAGCACCACCATGATGGGGAGCGCTGCCACCATGAACATGGGCATCACCACGCAGATGATGTGTTTACAAGTATAGGGATTGAGACTGCCCACAGGTTTACAGAGGAAGAATTAAAGGATATTATCCAGCAGCTTGCTAACAGCAAGGAATACGGCGAGATTCTCCGGGCAAAGGGGATTGTTGCAGCAGACGAGGGAGAATGGTTTCATTTTGACCTTGTTCCAGAAGAGACAGAAATCCGCCGTGGGGCAGCAGACTTTACAGGGCGCATATGCGTAATTGGTTCTGCATTGGATGAAGCGAAAGTAAAAGAGCTGTTTTATGTAGCATAAGATGGGAGGCTGCCATGTATAACCGAAAAAAAAAGGAAATGATGGTATATGTCATCATGGGATTTCTGGAGGCAGGAAAAACAAGCCTCATAAAAGATTTGTTAACAGACGAACTATTTGATGATGATGCGAGAACGTTAATTCTTGCGTGTGAAGAAGGCGAAGAGGAGTATGAGAAAGACATGCTTGCAAAAGCATGGGCGGAGTGTGAATATATAGAGGATGAAGAAAGCTTTCATGGCAAAAATATAGAAGGCCTTTTGAAAAAGCACCGTCCAGACCGCATTATTATTGAGTACAATGGAATGTGGGCATCCAGCCATATCCCAGAATTATATGATGATTTGGAGGAAATCCTCTTTGACAGGGAAGTGATTTTTCAGACAATTGATGTGGTAAATGATGAATCGTTTGCGCTATATATGAAAAATATGCCTTCCATGATGGTGGATCAGTTCAGGATTTCAGAGATGATTATTGTAAACCGCTGTACACTCCAGACAAATAAAAATGCAGTCAGGGGAAGCGTCAAAGCGGTGAATCCACGGGCACAGATTGTATATGAATCGGAGGATGAGGCATTTTATGATATGAAAGATGAGATGCCGTTTGATATAAATGCTGATATTATCGAAGTGTCAGAAGATGATTATGGCCTTTGGTATATTGATATGATAGATCATCCTGAAACGTATACAGGGAAAACAGTTCGTATTACAGGGCTAATCCAGAAAGCGGCGGGTCTGCCGAAGGGGTTTGTAGTATTTGGGCGGTTTGCAATGACATGTTGTGCAGATGATGTCCAGTATATTGGCTTTTTGTGTAAAGCAGACGAGTGGCAGGAATATCAAGATAAGCAGTATGTGACAGTTACTGCGCGATTGGAATATAAATATATGAAAGAATATGGTGAGGAAGGCCCAGTATTTTATGCAGAGGAAGTCTCCCCGGCAGAAAAGCCGAAGGAGGAACTTGTATATTTTAATTAAGGGATAGTATGGCGCGTACTAGTACAATGGCAAGAGGACCTAAAAAAATACCAGTAACGCCAAAGATCTGGATTCCAATAAAAATAGCAGCAAGCATAAAAAATGGGCTTAGGCCAAGCCCCTTCCCAAGGAGTTTTGCTTCTAAAAATTCGCGTACAAATAACGTGATAAGGTAAGTTGTAATTAGGATAGCGGCAGTATAATATTCCCGGTCCAGGAATGCATATATTGCCCATGGCAGGAAAATAAAGCCGCTCCCAAGCACTGGGAATGCATCAAAGATAGAGATTCCCATGCCGAACAGGAAAAAATATGGATTGTGGATGCAAAAAAGCCCAAGCGAGCAGACTATCCAATTGATGATTAAAATAGTAAATTCTGCTTTTAAGTAAGCTAACCCACTGTCTTTAAGGCGTACAAGGACAGAGTGGATAGGGACAAAAAAGGAGCTGTTTCTGAATTTTTTATGAAGCGGCTCCATTTCTTTTACTAGGATAATCATGGAAATAATCAAAATGATCAATGCGGCAAAAAACTGAAAAGAGCCTGAAAGGCAGTTAAACAGTGCTTTTCCGGCATTTGTTGTCAGATTTTTGGCGCTGGTCTGTTCAAAATCACTCATACGCTGTTCTAAAAAAGCATAGACAGTACCATTTTCAAGGCACAGATAATAGTCGATGCAGTGGCAGAGCCGTGTTGTCTGTTGGTAAAGCGTGGATTCTAAAAGTTGCCGGTATACAGGGAAGTTACTGAAAAAAAGGCGGAGCTGCGTAATGATTTTCCACCCAATAAACAAGAATAGGGAGGTGACAACAGTGAAAAATCCAAATAGCGTCCCATAATGTGAAAGAAATTGTGGCAGCTTCCATTTTTTATGAAAAAAACACATCATTGGGTATAGTGTGCGCATAAGGATATAGGCAAGCAAAAAAGGAAATGCAAGCGGAAGCAGATAGCGAAAAGCCAGATAAACACCTGACGAAACAATTAGGAGCCTGAAAAACTGATAAGCAAGAGATGATTTGTCCATATGCATACTGCCCTTTCTTGGTTTTGGGATAGCTATAAATAATAATGATATTGCTGCAAAGTTATTCTGTACCGAAAAGGGGTTTACTATACATAGATAAAGAAATGATAAAAAAGGGCATCGGTGCAAGTTCCTATCGTATAAATAAAAAGGACTGCCGCAACAGCAGTCCTTTATAAGGAGAAGGTATGAAAAAATTTTAAGCACTTATCAAATGATTGTCTGGTTCATTTGATAGTCTTATTATATGGGACAATTATGAACGACGGGTGATATACATATGAAGAATTTGTTAACGTTTTTTTTGAAAGTTATGAACAAATTTGAACAATTATGTATTTCTGTTATAGATTAAAATGTCTTTGGGAACCATCCGTTTTTAATTCGTCAAAGTGTACAAAAAAAGTTAATTTTATAGTGTTTTTTCTTAATAATTTCTTAGGAATAGGACAATGAAATATTAAAATACAGCATTCTCAGATATGATATTTTTATCTTGCAATATTTAATATATGGGGGTGCTAAAAATGAATGAACAAATAAAGAGACAGAAAAGCCATAATAAAAAGCAGGAAAAACATTTTGCACTGATTACTAAAATATCTATTATAGTATTTCTTTGCTGCATACTGTTAATTGCAAAAATAGGGGTTCAATTATTTGGTTCTGTGCCAGATTCCATGCTGCCGGATGTGAGGAATCCTTTCTCACAGACAACACATGCAAAGGAGATGCCAACAGAAACACCAAACGGTTCTGGATCAGAAACAGGCTGGCAGTTGATACTTGTAAACCATTCCAATCCTATTCCGGAGGATTATCAGGTAAAGCTAACAAAGCTAAGGAACAACCAATCTGTTGACAGCAGGATTTACCCTGCTTTGCAGGATATGTTTGACGATATGAGGGAAGCTGGCCTTATGCCGGTGATTTCTTCTTCTTATCGGACGACGCAAAAACAGCAGTCGCTTTTAGATGAGAAAATTGCTGCTTATAAAAAAGAAGGATATTCAGATGATGAAGCAGAAAAACTTGCCGGGAAGTGGGTTGCCCCTCCTGGCACAAGTGAACATCAGCTTGGCATGGCAGTGGATATCACTTCGCTTGACCGTAACGAGCAAAACCCTTCTGTCATATGGAAATGGTTATTGGAGAACAGTTATAAGTATGGTTTTATACTGCGTTATCCGGAAGGGAAGGAAGATATCACGGGTACAATTTATGAACCGTGGCATTTCCGTTATGTTGGCGGGCAGGCGGCTAGAGAGATAATGGAGCAGGGAATTTGCCTGGAGGAATATTTGGAGTAATGGATTCTAGATATTCCCCCAGAATAGACAGTAGGGCAAAATTTATTTAGCTGTGATTAATCCTTTAACACATTTTCAACAACAAAACGGATATCTTCAATTTCTGCCGCCATCTGTTGATATGCTGCTTCCTGTTCTGGATTACTTGGATCCCATTGCACATCACCTGGATAGTGCAGGATGTAGGTGCTGTCTTTGGTGGAAAATAGATAACGGTAACCTGTAAAATCAAGTCCGTTTTTTTCAAACCGTTCTGGTGTCATAGAGCCTTTGTATTTGACAATATAGAATAAAACTCCGCTGTCAAAAGGGTCTTTGGCGCCAGATGCTTTTTTTGCCTGCTTATTGTAGACAATATAATTTTGTTCATGTTTTACAACAGAATATTTGCCTTCCCAGCTATTGGGCAAATACATTGTAAGATTAATGTCTTCCAACACTGCCATTTCCTGCTTGGCAGGGACTTCTACCACAACCTCCCGGGCAAAGGCAAATGCCCCGGCGCTAAAGCTGCAAGCCATCAGGGCAATGGCGGCGGCGATTCCGGTAAATGCCCGGATTTTTTTATGGTGTCGCTCCTTCCTGTAATTAGGAATCTGTTCAGCCTGCCAAACAAGTTTTTCATCAATATTGCCGATGTGTTCTGAAAACTGTTTTTTATTCATAGTTCAATCCCCTCGCTTTCCAGATGCTTTTTTAATTTTTGGCGCATCCCATACAACATGGACTTTACTTTTCCCTGGCTAAATCCAGTATGCATGCAAATTGTTTCAATGGAATCAAAATACCAATAACGCCTAATAAAAATATTCCGCTTTTCTTCACTTTGCTCCCAGAGAAATTCACTGATTAAATCTTCAATAAATTTTTTTTCGGCTTCTGATTCAACATAATCTGTGCCAGAAATACATTCCCCTAATTCTTCAAATGAAATAACGGCAGAACGGTTCCGCTTTGCTGCGGTACAATATTCGTATTTTTTTAGCGCCAGATTTCTGGTGATTTTGCTGACAAATGCAGAAAACTTGTTTGGGCGTTGTGCCGGGATTGCGTTCCAGACAGCAAGCCAGGTATCGTTAACACATTCTTCACTGTCTTCATAACTTGAAAGAATATTATTGGCAATATAAGTGCAAAGTTTTCCGTATTTAGCAGATGTTTCCCTGATAGCATCCTCATCCCTCTCCCAGTACATTTCAATTATTTTTTTATCATCCACACATAAAAACCTCCATTCTATAAGGTATTACTCCGGCGGTTAAATGTCGATGAAATTTACGCAAGTAAAAACGTCGATATTTAACCGCCAGAGCAATACCTATAAGTAATTAGCAGTTGCTGATTCCTGCGTACGCTGTTTCACTATATATGTACGCTTTTAGAGTCTTGCGTTGCAATGTTTTTATCAAAATTCTGCTGTTTTCGCATTTCCACCCATTTTTTCGTCTTAAAAGCTATTTTTTTAAAGTCCCTGCCATTGAAATATAGCATATTGTTACTATTCACAGCCAATCGTAACCAAATTTAAGGAAATAAAAAATATCTTCC